>JASFTV010000016.1:0-20676 GCA_050050615.1 Desulfobacteraceae bacterium | reverse complement strand
GGAGGCTTCTAAAACAATGAACAACATGCGACTGCCCAAGCTGAGCTATCATGAGCCAAAAACCATCGATGAGCTCATGGACATCAAAAAGGAATTCGGAGAAGGGTGTGCCGTCTTGGCGGGGGGCACGGATATCATACCCATGCTCAAGCGGCGTAACAGCACCGTTAGCCATCTCGCAAACATCAAGCGGATTCCTGAATTCAGTGGGATCTCTTACGATAAAGATAAGGGGCTCGAGATCGCTCCGGCCGTGACCCTTCGAGACATCATCGATCACCCGAGCGTGTCCAAGTCCTACCCGCTTTTGGCAAAAGCCGCAGAAGGTGTCGGATTCAATCAATTGCGGAACATGGCTACCCTGGTGGGCAACATCTGCCTGGACAACAAGTGCAACTATTTCAACCAATCCGCCTTTTGGTGGAAGTCCCGGCCTGATTGTTTCAAGCGTGGGGGAGATCAGTGCTATGTCATGAAGGGGGCAAAGAGCTGCTTTGCCCTTTCAGCAGCGGATACGCTTTCCGCCCTGGTCACCTTGGAAGCAGAACTTTTGATTCAAGGACCCGAAAAAGAGCGCATTACCCCTGTAGAGGCCTTTTATACAGGCGACGGGCGCGTGCCACACAGGCTGGATGAGGATGAAATGGTCACCAAGGTCGAGATTCCAGCGCCCCTCGAAGGATGGCGTGAAGGATTCATGAAGAAGAGCCTCAGGGGATCGGTGGATTTTGCGATTGCCACCCTCTCCGTGCGCCTCAAGATGGAAAACCATGCTGTGGCGGATGTAAGAATCGCGCTAAACGGCGTGTCCACGAAGCCGATCCGGGCCAGAAAGGCAGAGGGTTATATGATCGGAAAGGAGGTTAACGATGAGACCGTGAGCCATGCAACGGTGTTGATATTAAAGGAAGCAGCGCCTCTTTCCCCGATCGGCTCCTCTGTCTTTTACCGAAGGAACATGATCCAGGTCATGTTTAACGATCTAATAGAGACCATCACAAGGGGTGAACGTACCAGTACGGATTAAAGACCATCAAGAGGCCATTCCGATCCTCGATCCAGAACAACGCAATGACGAATGGAGTCTTGAAACCCCGTGCAATCAATGTTAGGATTACAGCTAAGTCCTATGATTAACCTCCGGAACAAGGACACAGCCTATCAGAAGCATCGATGAACGGGATAAGGGCCCTTTCTCTGTGCTACCTATCCATGCAGAAATCACCGAACAAGGAGTGTTTGCTTGAACGAAGGCCAAGCGAAAGCAGAAGTGGTTAAGTACTGGATGGAAAAAGCCCTTGGAGAATCAGGAATAGGTGCTTCGATCCATCCCCTCTTTTGTCCGCGTTAGACTTGAGAGTCGGAATCCCGAATGCTAAATGGGAATAACGTCCCCAACGAGAAAAAGTCAACGTAGTCAACAACGTCCCCTCACTGACCATTCGCTTCGTATGTACCAAAGAACGCCCGCTGGACTAAGTCATTGGCCAACAACTCCGCTATGTTGCCCTTCAGAATGACCTTCCCCAACTCCAGCACATATACCTTACTGGAGAGCTGAGTTACCATTGAAGCATTCTGCTCGACCAGCAAAACACCGATACCGTCCCTGTTAATATCCTTGATAATTCCCTGAACTTCACCAATGACTATCGGGGCCAATCCGAGACTCGGCTCGTCCATCAAAAGAAGCTTTGGTTGGGCCATCAAGGCACGCCCTATAACGAGCATCTGCTGTTCACCACCGCTCAAAGTACCGGCCTGGTGTTTACGTCTTTTCCACAAAATGGGAAAGCGCTCGAGAATTTCATTCAAAACCCTATCCGCATTAGCCTTATCTTTTTGTAGATAGGCTCCCAACTTTAAATTGCCTATGACGCTCACGTGGGGGAAAGGTCTTCTTCCCTCAGGGACAAGGGCAATTCCGAGTTTAGCGATCTTATGGGTTGGCAGCGCGGTTATCTTGGTGTCTAGGAATGTTATCTCTCCTGATGTGATAGGCACCAAACCAGTAATAGCTTTCAGAATGCTTGTTTTACCAGCGCCATTTGCGCCAATAACACTGACCACAGCATCAGTATCCACGTCCAAGCTGACGGATTTCAACACTTCTGCTGTTCCGTAATGTACCCTTATGTCGCTAACTTGAAGCAGCATAACTGCCATCTCCGAGATAGGCTTGAACTACTGTCTCATTTCTCCTTATCTCTTCAGGTGCGCCTTCAGCTATCTTCTTCCCGAAATTGAGAACCACAATTCTCTGGCACAAACTCATGATCGCCCTCATATTATGTTCAATCAACAATATCGTAATGCCATTTTGCCACGCCTTTTTAATGAGTCGCTTTGTACGGTCAACTTCCTCTGCGTTCATGCCACACAATGGTTCATCTAGTAACAGAAGCTTTGGGTTTGGGGCCATGGCTATAGCGATTCCCAGTATTCTTTTATGACCATGAGGCAGAGTTTGAGCTGGCAAATCTTTCGCTTCCTCCAAGCCCACAAAATGCAGGAGATCTAGAGCACGTTCCTGAATTCGGCTTTCTTTGCTATGGTATGCAGAGGTGTGGAACAGAGACTCCCAGAAGCCAGCTTTGGGATTAATGTGGCAGGCGGCTATGATGTTTTGAAAGACGTTGAAATCAAAGAAAAGGCTTGATGCCTGAAACGTTCGAACAATTCCCTTATCAGCGATGGCGTGTGGTTTCTTATTGCTTATGTTCTCTCTCTCAAATAGGACCTCTCCTCTAGTAAGTCTGAGAAAACCTGTTATCAGGTTAAAGAGTGTCGTTTTGCCAGCACCATTCGGCCCAATGAGCCCTACCATCTCTCCTTGGTTGATGTTCAGGTGAAGGTTGTCGACGGCAGCTAGCCCTCCGAAATACTTGGTCACTGAAATGAGTTGAAGCATTTCAAACACTCTTTTTGGGAATTCTCGCTAATCGGTGGGGTAAACTAGCCAAACCCTCGGGCAAGAAGAAGATGACTAGCATCAGCACCCCCGCAAAGATGAATGGCTGAAATTCCTTGAGGAAGCGAGCGAGCTCCGGAATGATTGTAAGAATGAAAGCTCCAAGAATAGGCCCGGAGAAATTCCTGATTCCGCCAACGACCACGTATACGACGATATAAATTGCAAAGAAAAAACCAAATGCGCGTGGATTGATAGCGCTGATGTAATGGCTATAGAAGCAGCCGGCTATGCCCGCGAAGAAGCAGCCAATGCTGAAAGCAAGGACCTTATAGTTGGCAATATTTATGCCCACGCTCTCTGCAAGAAAGTCGGCCTGCCGGATGCTCAGCCAGGCCAGTCCGATACGAGAATGCTCAATGGCATAAAGGGTTAGCAGCGTGAACAGCATCAGGAGAAGAATGAGGTAGTAATAATCCGTTTTAGATGCGAAATCTAGGGTAAGTATTCCAGATACCGTGACAGCGTCTGGTTGGGGGATATTGAAAATGCCTGAAGTGCCGCCAGTGAGGCCTCGCCAGTGCTCAGCCAGGAGTATGATCATCTCGGCAAGAAAAACGGTGACCATGGCGAAATAGATCCCCTTTATTCTAACAAAGGGGAACCCAACAAATAATGCAAGGCCAGTCGTAGCTAAGCCAGCAAGCGGTAAAGCGGTCCAGAATGAAAGACCGACCCTCATCACAAGGAGTGCTGATGTATACGCACCCACAGCCACCATACCGCCATGAGCCAAAGACAGCATGCCCGAAATTGCAATCAGACGGAGACTGCTTGCAAGGATGATGTTCAGAGCAGCCATAATGAGAATATGAAGGGTATAAGATCCTTTGATGAATAAAGGTATAAAGAAGATAAAGAGTATTGTGGCTCCGCACCCTAAAAGTTTAGGAACTTGTCTTTTATTCATGTCCCAAAATTCCCTGGGGTTTCAGCAATAAGATGAGGATAATGAATCCAAAGCCGATGAGACCAGCCACTTGTGTGGTCGAGAAGACTGGTATGATGCCATCTATAAGGCCCAGCATCAGGCCGCCAACGATAGCACCTACGATACTTCCCATTCCTCCGAGGATGATGACAGCGATTCCCTTCATCAAAGCGAAGCCTCCCATAAATGGCGTGACGCTAAACATAGCACCCACCATTGCCCCAGCGACCGCAGCCAGAAAACAGCCCAAGAACATGGCAATGGAGGAAACATAATCGATGTTGATTCCTTGCAAAGCAGCCACTTCTCGGTCTTGGGATATGGCAACCATAGCTTGGCCCATTTTGGTCCTGTGAATATAAAGAAAGAGACCGGAGACCAAACCAATGCCAACAAAGACAACGACCAACCTTTCCCAGGAAAGCGTAACGCCGAGCACGCTTAAGACGCCTGAAAATGGGCTGGCAAATGCTCTAGGAGTGCCCCCTGCTGTCACGAGGACAGCATTTTGGAGAAGCAAAATAAGGCCGATTGCGATGATAAGGGCGCGGTCTAACTCTCCTCGAAAGCGTCTAAAGAAAAGTCTCTCCAGGATGATTCCAAATCCACCCACAAGGAGGGCAGCCATAAGAAGGGCTAGGAAGAAGTTAAGTCCGGCGCAAACGCAAAGATAGTACATGCCATAAGCACCCAGCATATATATTTCGCCATGTGCAAGTTGGACGATACCCACGATGCTGAGGACTAGGGTCAGGCCTAGCGCTACCAGGATGTATATCCCTCCGAGGACCAATCCATTGAGTATACTTTGAGCTATAAAAGCTGTACTCATAACGGCATTCCTCTTAGAAGAGACCCTCTCAGCATCATGGATTTCAGCTTCAAGGTCTCAAATACTACTAAGGCGCACGGATGCCTTGTCTGTTTTCTTCCCTTTTCGCGGCCTATGTCTCAGTTAAAGACACTTAGGGAGTAATAAACTTAACAAATTCCACTTTACCATTTTCCAACCTCGTAATGGGGCGAGGCTTCATGACGACGTGATTGATACCAAACTCCTTCAAACCACCCATAGTTCCTTTTCCATATAAAGTGTCAATGTTTTTCATATTCTCCCAGGTCTTTGCTATCATGGTGGTATCGAGGCTTTGGGCCGCCTCAATCGCCTGTGTCAGACACCAAAGAGCTTCCCATCCAAAACAATGGTCCGAACCAAGAGCCAGGCTATATTTATCCGAAATACGCTTTCGCAATACTCCTATGAGGGGAGGCATTTGTGAGCTCTTCAGATCAGAATCGAGGAAAAACACATCATGGGAGGCAGCTTTGCCAATCAACATATTCACAAGATAGATATCACCGGTGGCAGACGGAGCGAACATAGGGCCATTAAAGCGTAGCTCCCTCGCCTGTTTTATAATGCCTGCATACCAGGGAGCAACGCCTACCCCCATCTCAAAGGCATCCGGCTTCTGAGCCAAGGCTTTGGTTAATATGGGGTAGAAGTCCTCAGTGCCAATTGGATAGAGCTCGCTAAAGACGACCTTCAATCCCCGGCTCTCAGCTTCTTTTTTTGACAGTATCATGAAAATCTGACCACCTGGCTCATCCGGACCTATTATTGCTACTCTTTTTGCGTTTGGATAACGCTCAACGAAATGTTCATAGACGCAAGTAATATATTGAATCTCCATAAATGTAGAAAAAGTGTATCGCATATCACGATTCATCTCGGCCGGAGTTCCAGTACCGTTAACCTTGCACCGCAAGACCTGAGCCTTTTCCGTTATTGGTGTCATTGCTATGGATAGCCAAGGTAAGACCGGACCCACAATGAACTTTACCTGGTCCTTAGACAGCAGTTTGTTGGTCGCAGCTATGATTCCATCAGGGGTACTCTTATTGTCTTCAGCTAGGATCTCAATGGGGTAACGTTTTCCAGAAACGGAAATACCACCCCTCTCGTTAATCCATTCGGCTGCCATCCGGACGCCAGCGATATTTCCTTTTATTCCTGGCGCAGCAGGGCCAGTCAGAGCAAAGGTAGCCCCGATCTTCAGGGCCGTATCTTCGGCATAGCTGCTCATGTAAGGAGTTGGTACCAACATGAGTACCAACAAAATATGAGTCCGAAGCACTAATCTTTTCATTTTTCACCTCCTGAAAATTTGGTTTACCTTTAAAAGATGTACACAACGGATTAGGGTTTCTAATAACCAAAAGCTCTGCATCGAGTTTCATCCAATTGAGGGTTTTCTTGTCAGCTGGGTTTGAAGTTTTTGTGAATGTTCGAGAAATGGACAACCACGCTTCTATCCCTGGCCTATTTCTTGCGTTGGATTACATTATGAATATCAGCAAAGTTTTATCAAAGAATCTCTTTTGGATGATCTTAAGGTGCAAAGTGACTCTTTTGCGAAGGAAAAGTTCCTTCGGCAAGTGGTGATTCATCTGCTAGGATGAGCACAAAGCCCAGAATTAGTGCTGTCGGACGCTAAATGACCCAGCCAGTGCTACGGGTTTTACTTCTTCAATTCTTATGGGAGGTTATATTCGTTGGCTCGATGATTTCTATTGTCACCCCCTCATCTGTTCTGAAACAAAAAATGCGCACGGGTTCCCCATCAGGGCTCATCATCTGGACGCCTTGGGTAAAAGGTGCCCAACCCTCCTCGATCAATCGTTCGTAAAGTGCATCCAGATCTTCTATGACAAAACTAAGGCCTATCGCACCTGGCATGCCAAATTGGATAGTTCGGTTTTCCATGGATGGGTGGATAAGGCGCACCAACTCAATAGCCACGGCGTCATTGGGACCTTGAAGATAGACGAGCTCTGCCTCCACCTCAGGAATGCCCATGACAGCAGAGAGTTTGCGGCCTCCTGTTTTTGGGAGACGCCACTGGAGTTCAAAACCGAGAAGGTCTTTGAACAGATGTATGGATCGATCAATGTCAGTAACAAAGAATGACACATGGTGCATATCATTAGCCACTTTCTACATCCTCCTAAGAAACTTGACCCCCTCCCCAGCCTATACAAAGGGGGAGCGCGGGGTGGGGGTGGAAGTTTCTTTTATGTACAACCCTGAAGCAAAGCGCCGGGGTCATTTGCTAAACTGAAAATACAATGACAGTACAAGACTTGGCGTCTGCCGCCTTGTCCCCACCCATGCATTGGGCCAAACCAACTTTGACATCTTCTACCTGACGGGGCCCCGCTTCACGACGAAGTTGGGTCACAATCTCAACGACTTGAGCGAGGCCTGTGGCCCCTACTGGGTGCCCTCTGCTCAGGAGGCCCCCAGAAGTGTTCACGGGAATGCGGCCGCCTAATGCTGTATGGCCCTCCGCTATAAGTTTACCCCCTTCACCGGGTTCACAAAGGCCGAGGGCTTCATAGTGCAGAATCTCTGAGATGGAGAAAGCGTCATGGCACTCTGCTACATCGAGGTCTTCGGGGCCAACACCTGCCTTCTCGTAGGCGAGTTGGCAGGCATGGTAATCTGTGCCCCAGCGGGATATGTCTTGCGGATTTTCGTAGCTGCCCGTGCAGAGAATTGCTGTCTCTACATTGACCTGCCGTCCCAGCTTCTGGGCGAATTGAGGCGAAGAGAGTATGGCAGCCGCTGCGCCGTCAGCAATAGGGCAACATTGGAGACGGGTCAACGGGTCAACTATCATGGGCGCGGCCAAGACTTCGCCGACGGTAACTGGTTCACGAAGCTGGGCCAGAGGATTTTGTTGGGCGTGGCGGCGATTCTTGACGGATACTTGGGCCAGTTGCTGCCGAGTGGTACCAAAAACGGTCATGTGGCGCACAGCACGTAACGCGAAACTTGCTGGGGCTACGAGACCTAGTTGTGTATCCAGCTCGGTCTCCCCAGAAGTAATCAGTCCGAACTCGGGGACGCACATCTTCTCCGCCCCAACCGCCAAGACCACCTCTGCCTGGCCTGCAGCGACAGCATTGTAAGCCAGGTAGAAGGCGGTAGAACCGGAGGCACAGGCATTCTCAACATTGACTACTGGTACACGATTGATGCCCACCTCCCAAAATACGTTTTGACCTATAGTAAAATCGCCGAAAAGGCGGTTAGCCAATCCGTTTGCAAAAAAACAGGCATCCACCTGCGCTGGCTTTACCCCTGAGTCTTGCAGAGCCAAGTATGTCGCCTCAGCGGCCATATCAATCAGGGCTCTCTCTGGGTGTTTTCCAAAGGGAATCATCCCCACACCAATTACGGCAACGGATGCCATTCTACACTCCTTTATCTTTATTCATTCTGCCGTCTTAGGCGTGAAGTACGGCCTCAAGCGCGGGGAGCCGTGCCCGTCATGACCCAGCGGTCCTACAGCAAGGCGCACTAGCAATCCAACCCGGAGTTGATCAATGGCTCCTGGATCCAACAGGCAAAAAACGCGAAGTTTAGTCTTAGATAGATCGATGTAGCCCACACTGTAAGGCTGCGGTAAACCCAAGGGTGGTTTTGTGCGCACAACAGTAAAGCTGTGAACCGTTCCCTCCGACCCCAGATCAGCTTGTTCAACAGGACCTAAGCAGCTTGGGCAGTATCTTGGGCGGGGGAAGTAATGCTGCTTGCAGCCCGAGCAGAATCCACCCAGCAACTTTGGAGGAGCCTGACCATATGGCGGCATGGTAAAAATGCCCGGTATCATGGGTGGTATATCATTTTTGGTATTGTTCATCTTTCTGGCTCCTGAGCCGTTTGGGTATATGAGATCATCACTCGTTTTGCTTTGCTAGAAATGACTATGACTCTAGGCGTAAATGGACAAACTGGTCTTCAGAGTGAGATTAGCGCTTCAGTTTGTACCCGGCCTTTTCACGGTCCCAGGTATCCGCGGTGACCCCTTCTTTTCTTAATTCGTACTTTTTGACCCGCTCTGTAGGTGTTTTGGGTAAGGCCTCCATGATACGGACATATCGTGGGATCATGAAATAGGCCATTCGCTCTTGACAGTAATCCATCAGTTCTTCAGGCGTGAGGCTTTCTCTTGGTTTGAGAGTTAAGCAGATCAAAACCTCGTTTTCACCCACGTCGGATTTGGCAGCCACGGCGGCTGACTGGAGCACAGCTGGGTGGGAGTTGATCACTTTCTCCACCTCATAAGATGAGATGTTTTCACCTCGACGCCTCAGCGCATCCTTTTTGCGGTCCAGAAAATGGAAATACCCTTCCTCATCATAGTAAAGGTAATCGCCGGTGTGGAACCACAAGTCTCGCCACGCTTCGACAGTCTTTTCTGGCATTTTGTAATACTCCAGAAGCATGCAGTAAGGCTTGAGAGGTCGAATGAGCAGCTCCCCCGGCTGATTAGGACCGAGCTCATTGCCGTTATCGTCCACCACTTTGACCATACAGTCGGTCCTAGACTTGCCGCACGTGGCGGGTTTACGGTCTTTGAGTGTGTTCATCAAGGGTAGTCCTATTTCGCTCATGCCGTAGCCCTCTATGAGGGTGACACCATATCGTTTTTCGATGGTATCGAACAGATCCATTGGTGCCCCGCCACCCATCAGGACCCTGAGTGGATTGTCTGCATCATCCGGTTTGGGATCCGCCTTGAGGAGTATTGGCAGGATGCCACCAATATAGTTGAACTCCGTACAACCGTAGCGCTTTATGTCATCCCAGAACCGGCTAGCTGAAAACCGTTCAGCGAGTACCATACGGGCGCCACTCATAAGGGCAGGCATGGTCGAAAGCAACTGGGCATTGCCGTGAAAAAGTGGTAAGGCATTGTAAAGGCAGTCATTCTCATCGTAGTCCGTTGATTCAGTAACACATTCTCCCATATAGAGGGCGTAATTGTGAGGCATCAAGGACCCCTTGGAAGGCCCGGTCGTGCCCGACGTAAACATAATAATAAAGGGATCGGACCAGAGGATTTCTTTTTCTTTGTATTTCCCTGTGTTTTCAAGGAGCTGGAGATAATCAAGAGCGGGTTTGTCAAGGGGGGGTGGAGCCTCGCTTGATTCGCCCAATACGAGAACTTTTTCCACATTTGGTAAATCTTTTAGGACCGGTTCCACCCGATCCAGGAATGGTGATTCGACCACAATGAGCCGGCAATCGGCCTTTTCCAGCATATATGTGAGGAGATCACCCCGATGCGCTGTATTGATGGGGACCTCGATCGCTCCAAGTTTGCTCAGCCCGAACCATAAGAAAAGAAATTCGGGCCTGTTTTTCATCACAATCGCGACCTTGTCGCCCTTTGCAATCCCTAACGACTGAAGGCCAGCAGCTACCTTGTTGGATTCGCGGTCAAAGTCCTCATAACCAAAGATTTGATCCTTAAAGCGGAAGAACTCGCGGTTTCCATATTGCTCTACTTTCCTTCTAAGGGCCTGATGGATGACCCGTTCGTGTGCCATGTCTTCAGTTTTCATGACGCCTCCATCCATGGGTGACCCAGATGTCTACATTCCAGGAGGGCCCGCTTTGATTCCCTCGCTGGGGTGGGGATAGGTTCCGTAATATTGCAGAATTTCTTCCGATGGCCTGAGCTTCATCCATTCGGCCTCAAATTCGGCATAGGGTTTGGCCCATCTCTTACGCTCTGCCCGAGCCTCTTCCCTTGAGGCCTTCGTCTTTTCAGGGTCCAGACGTAATGTCTTTTTATCATACGCCACGTGATAAATATTTCTCGCCGCCCATGAACTCGTTCTTTGTTCTCGAAGGTCAGCAATTACCGCTTCGGGGTCTCGCTCCAACGGATCACCGTATCCAGCCCCTCCTCCCACGGGCACGTAAAAAGTGTCACCGTTCATGTATGGCTGTATGGTTAGGCTGATATGGTGAAGCTCGCGGGCGCCCTGTTCAGGATTCTCAGCTTCGTACATCTGGTCAAAGCTCTCCGGGATAGCGCTCCCTTCGCTTAAGAGGGTCTTAAAATTGCTCCCCCTCACAGTTTGGACGAATACCGGCGGCACGGCATAACCACCGAATATCCCCATCGTAGCAGGGAACTTCGATCCAAAACCGAACGAGCCTAGGGCTACCCAAGGGACGTGGTGCATCATCAGCCCGAAACCGACTCCAAGGCCACCTCTGTACTTTCCGTGTCCGTAAGAGTTCTGGAAGTAATTTCTGTACGTGTAGAGGAAAGGCCGGTCTAGCTCGGTTGTTTCGACGTCCGAGCAGTCGCTCATGGTGGCGAACCATGACCCTGCGCCGTCGACACCATCCATATCAGGTCTGGCCCCAGCACCGGTAGAGTTAATCTCAGGGGTAATGTCAGCAACCGGTTCACCCCACTGGTTTATACCACCAAAGATAGGGACCCCGAAGCCTTGGAACCAAGCCGCTACAGCGCGCAGGGGGTCCAAGTTATAAGTCATGCGAGCGCCAGCGAGAAACATCCCGTGGGCGAAGATGCATTGAGTGAAAGGCGATAGAGAAGTGGGTGCATCGCCCGTTGCGTTGACGATAGCGTTATCTGGGAAATCCCAGTCCATAACCTCCAGGAGTCCGTTGTTAGCTGGTAAGTCATGGAAAAACCACCCGCAGAAATAGACCATGCAAAGACCGATGATGCCCTGGAAGAAGGTATTTATGGGTTTATCTGGAATCATAGGGGAAGTGTCCTCGAAGTTAAGCTTTATTGTGTCATCTTTTTTTCTAATGGTGATATTGACTTTCACGAGCCTATCATCTGCGCCAACGGTATCCATGAAACGGGGCTGGCGGAAAGTCCCGTCGTTTAAGAGTCTAACTTTTTTCCTCGCTGCTTCGGCAGTGACAGTCAGTATCCGCCGCAAAGCCCCGATGAAGAAGTTGAGGCCTTTCTGATCAATGAGCTCCAAAATGCGTCGCTGGGCAATTCGGGAAGCTGCTAGGCGTGCCTTAATATCTAAAATCATAGTCCGGGGGTCGCGAGTCATAGCGGCGAACATGCTCATGATATCTTCCTTTAAGGCGTAGTTCTCCCCGACCTTTAGAGGCGGCACTAGTAAGCCTTCGTCATACTTTGACCGAGCATTATTGCTCATCCCACCAGGGTCGGTTCCGCCGCATTCACCTGTATGGACAATAGCTCCGACGAAGCAAATCAGCTTGTCCTTATAGAATACTGGAGCGACCAGGCCCATGTCAGCACCATGGACGCCTCCATAGAAGGGATCATTCCAGAAGAAAGAATCTCCGTCTTTGACGCCAACCGAAGTTTCATTCGGCCAGTGTTTGACAATATATTTGACCGGAATTTGCCCTAGCACGGCGTGAAACCAGATACCCGTAGCGACGACTGCTAGATCACCTTGGGCGGTATATACGCCAAATGCTACGTCGCCCCACCTCATTCCCGACGAAGCCCCGAGTTTCATGGTTGTCTCTTTCCCTTCCTGGGCGATCATATTCATTCTGTGATTGAAAATCTCGAAATCCACATCGTCTATTTTTTCCTGAGCAGCACTCTCTTCTTCGGTCATCGGCTCGGGCTTCAGCCTCTGGACGACCTCCATATCTCTACCGTAGGCCATACCATTCATGACATACCTCCCTATAAACTTGGCAAAAGGTTGATCCTAAACTCGTTCCAGGACGCCGGTGTAATACGGGTCAAGCGTGAACCGCCAGCCTGGCTCAATGACATAGGTCGTGTCTTGGGCCTCGATCAAGGATGGCCCTGAAATAACATTGCCAGGCTTCAAAGCGTGGAAATTGAAGACCGGCGTATCCTTATAATCCTCTAAGGTGGGCCAGTAAGCCTTGCGTAAATCGCACTTCGACTCCTCCGGGGGCTCAGGAGCATTGATCTTGTCCGGCTCAATTTTGTGAAGAGGCGTTTCTGCTGTGGCCGTCAGATAGAAGCACTCTATGTTGATTCCCCCAACCGGGAAGGTAGCTTCTGGCGTGTAGATGGCGGAATACGCCTTTGTGAAGTTGTCACAAATATCCTTGAAGTCATCGGGGCTCTTCACATTGAGGTGAGGAGAGATGATCTTGCTTAAGTTGTATTGCATGCCGTATCGCATGTCTATTTCGAGCTGAAAATGTATTTGATTTTGACTGAAGCCTTCTAGCCGCAGGTCACGGATGGCCAGATCTTTGAGTTCGTTCACTACGGAATTGAATCCATCGATATCCTCGGAATAGGACTGTGTTGCCCATTGGAAGATCTTCATTGTCTTGGACTTTTCCCAGACTTGCTGGGTGTTCACAGTCGAGGCACCGAAGGCCCCGAACACCGGTGAAAAGAATGGAACGAGGACTTTGTTCACTTCGAGGTATGGAGCGAAGCCACAAGCGTGCGTGGGCCCAGCGCCTCCGCCGGCGAAGAGCACGAAATCCCTCGGGTCATGCCCCTTGAGAACCACTTCCTTGAACACTTCCTGCCCCATACGGGCATCAATGATTCGACGTATTCGCGAAGCAGCCTCGATAAGGCTTATGCCAAGAGGCTTGGCGATCTTTTCCTCGATGGCGCGAGCGCTTAGATCAGGATCGAGGAGCATTTTGCCTCCCAGGTAGTTCTCGGGATTGAGGTAACCCAGGACCAGGTCTGCATCAGTCACGGTAGGCTCCTCGCCACCCTGATCATAGCAGGCAGGGCCAGGCATGGAGCCAGCCGATTGCGGCCCTACCTCAAGTGCGTTCCGCATGAGCTTATTGATCCAGGCGATGGAGCCTCCGCCAGCTCCAATGGATTTCACCTCTATAGCCGAGATATTGGTGCGCCATCGGTCGATGACCGGAATGAAGTCGTACGCTCGTACTCGTCCGCGGGAAATGACACCTATGTCAAAGGAAGTCCCGCCCATATCAGTGAACGTGATATTGTCGTAGCCATAGGCTTTGCCGAGTGTCAGTGCACCGTGAAGACCGGCTACAGGGCCAGCGTTGTGAGTCAGGACAGCTCTGCTTCTTGAGACTTTCTTCATACCACCGGTATTGTGGACCAGCACCAGTGGCCGCTTGTATCCCCCATCTCTAAGCTCAGTAACCAGCTTATTGAGTTCTTCGCCCATCACGCCGTGGAGATAGGCGTTCACAATAGCTGTAATGAAGCGGGTATATTCACCAGATTTGGGAGAGACCTCGCTGGAGAGAATGACGGGCATAGAACCCAAATAATCCTCCGGGTACTCGTCTTCGATGATTTGTTTGACCATCTGTTCGTGCACAGGATTGGCAAAAGACCACAACAGACAGACGACAAAACCCATCGCTCCACGATCCACAAGAATTTGCAATTTCTCCAAGACGTCTTCCTTTTTGAGCGGTGAGATGACCTGACCAAAGGAATCAATGCGTTCGCGAACGCCGACAACCATATCCGGCGGGATCAGGGGTTCGGCCTTTTGAATCCGGGCTAGATCTTTGTTTTCTAGTAGGCTTATGCCATCCGCCCAACTGCGGCCCCTGCCCAGAAAGATTGTATCCTCAAAGCCGGCGGTGGTAATAAGGCCCAATTTGGGCCCAGTTCTTTCGATTATAGCGTTCGTGCCAAGCGTAGTGCAGTAACGGACCGCGTCAACGTGGTTTAACAAGCCTGGTAGATCAGATTTGTACAGACCGGCCATTTCCCGAATCCCTTTCATGAAGCCTACAGAGAGGTCATAATGGGTCGTGGGTGTCTTGCCGATCTGGATTTCTTTGCCATCTTCCGTGACAAAGAAGTCTGTGAATGTGCCGCCTATATCGACATTGATAGAGAAACCCATAAAATTCCTCCTTTTCAATAGCGGTTACAGATTTATACTGTTGATTTCCCTGATCAGACTATGAATCCGTTCGGGACTAGCATCATGTGTTACCGGGCCTAAGCTCGTGAAAAAGAAACCCCGGTCCCGTTTGGCATGATACAGGCGCAATCCCCCGTTAATAAGTTCCTTCGCTTTTTCGAGGTCGTCTAAGGGCAAGCCTAACCCTACCCCTAGTGCATCTGTTCCTAAATCCCATAACTCAGACAACGGCAAGTTGCCCCCGATGAGAGGCGGGCCAAGAACGTAGATATCCATTTCAAGCTTCGAAAACTGGTCAAGGTTTTCTGGATGATAACCTTGAAGATAAAGACTGGTAGCGATGTTGAAATAAGATGAGATGTTCTTGATGGTATTGTAAATGCGCCGGTGAGCGATGCTCAGTTCGGCCAGTGCCAAAGGACGTCCCTCCATGAAAACCAGGACATCTGGACGCGTCTGGCAAAATGCTTCAACTACCCGGACAACAACCTGTTTTACATCCCCGATGCGGTTAGGTCCATGCTCCCGGCCGAAAAGCTGGTTAGATAGCGTCACAGGGCCGGTTATCGCGGCAACGCAGGCTCGCTCTTTTCGGCAAAGCTGGAAGACTCTTCTGGCTACTTCCAAAGCATGTTTTAATCCTCCGCTTTCTTCGGGCGCATCGCTTAACGTTGTTGGTTGAGTCGAGATGATGGGTCTGTCATTTTGCCACGTAATTTGACACCCACAGGCCTCGGCCATCAGGGTAAAATCGAACCCTATCACCACGCCGTCGAAGCCAAATAATTCGGTCGTTTTCATGAGGCTGTTAGCCCATAATGTAGGGTCCGAAGTCATTGTTTTAGAAGATATTCCTCCGACCCTGGCCTCCAGACCTCTGAGAAGCGGGACGAAGGGTGGCCTTGGTAGTATCGAGCCCGTTAGGAAGTGATTAAAGAGTTGACGCCCCGTTTCCATCTCACTTTCCGTGTTTTCGCTTCAGTTCGTCTATGTCAAGCGCAATGTCGTCGGTGATAGGGTGTCCAGGGGGAAGATATTCATTTTCAATCATCACTCCGCAGTGAGGACAATAGAACTCAATGAGTCGGCAGAAATTTGGATCTGGACAGAAACTGTAAGCTTGCCCTTCGATCAAGGGAGGGTGTACCTCCTGGAGTGCTCGCTCGGCGACGAGACACCCCTTCTTATAGCTGTCTCTGGCGCTTGTGAGCGCTTCTCCACACCGCTGGCAGCACCACCTCTCGTCTTCTAAGTCTATTTCCAAATACTCCGTAATTCGTACTTTCATGGCTATGACACCTCCTCTAGTATAGCGTGTCTATATTGATCTATCTCGAGTTTCCACCCCGACCTTACAAGAAGGGTTGTGTGTTCCGATTCGATCACCACTGGGCCAAGAATCTGATGGCCGTTTTGGAGTTTTGCCCATTCGTAAACCGGTGTTCCCTTGCCGCCTTCAGCACTGTCCAAGAAGACGGCCCGACTTCCCCTTCTGGCACTTTCCACGGGATGCTCTGACTGGGGTGTTTCTGTGACTCTATAATGAGGGACTGGCGCTTGAACCATCAAGCCGACCATCTTCAAGGTTACCTGTCCCTTTGAAGATAGGGCTTTCCGAGCCTGAGCAGCTATGTCTTTTACCTTGCCCTTGTCCATGAAAAAGTCAGTAGCCTCGGTGAGCTTGATTTCTTGCTGTCCTTTAGAGTCACTGATAAAGAGTTCCAGTTCCTCAATGACTTGGCTGGGGGAGAATCCCTCTCCACGCATGTCCCGCTGCGCCTCCCGTCTCATGCCCTCAATGGGCTGAGATAGAGCACTGAGGTCACTTTTTTCATCGAATGGCAGATCTATCCGGCGATAGTAGAGGTGGCCAACATCCATGCTCGAAGAGGAGAAGGCCGAGAAAATCGCAGAAAAAGGTGTCACAAGGATCTTCTTGATACCAGCGACCTCTGCAACACGACAGCAGTGAGCTGGACCAGCCCCGCCGTAAACCAACAGAAGAGGGTTCACTTTTTGGCCAAACTCATCGGTGAGTGCTTTTATCTGCATGCCCATATTCTCATCCACGGTGTTCTTGACAGCCAACGCCGCTGCTTTTGCCGAGAGGCCTAAAGCTTTTGCCACCTTTCCTTCTATGGCCTCCTTGGCTTTCTTCATGTTGAGCTTCATCGTGCCGCCGAGGAAGTAATCAGGGTCAAGGACTCCGAGAATGAGGTCGGCATCGGTTACGGTTGGTTCAATTCCTCCAAGGTCAAAGCACGCCGGACCGGGCAAGGCGCCGGCTGATTTCGGTCCAACTTGGACCTTGCCGGCCGTTACTGAGGCAATGGAACCACCGCCAGCCCCGATAGCACGAATGGCATGCATTGGTAGATTGACAGGCAGGCCTTCCACATCCGGGTTCAGAGTGTAGCTTGCTTGTCCCATGCGCACATAGCCGACATCGAAAGACGTCCCGCCCATATCCATCGAGATCAAATCGTCCACACCGTAGATCTGTCCGATGAGGCGCGCACCAAGCAGTCCAGCAACTGGTCCGGAGTTGTAAGTATTTATAGCGCGAGTCTTGGCCACCCTAGCCACGGCGCCATTGTTATGTACGATGAAGAGATTTCGACGATAGAGGCGCTTGCGCAGTTCTTCGCCAGCTTTGTAAAGGAGGCGAACCAGCTTGGCATGAATATACGCGTTGAGAACGCCCGCGTTAATTCGTTCCGCTTCGCCCGAGCGACGGGAGATGTCCGACGAGAGGAAGACGGGCACTGATCCAAGGAAATCTCGCGGATACTCATTCTTAACGATCTGGCGCACCAAGCGTTCGTTAGCAGAATTGAATTCAGAATTGGCAAAAGCCACGACCAGACAGCTGCCTCCTTGATCAATAAGGCTTTGTGCGACAGTCATAGCTGCCTGTTTATCTGGGGCTTTTATCACATCGCCGTTCGTCGAAACCTCCTCATCGAGGCCTATCACCATATCCGGCAGAACAAGGGGAGCTTTGCCGTTTTCTGTGCGTGTAGGAGCCAGGTTCTCACAGCCTGCTGAGACCAAAAGCCCTATCTTACTTCCATCCCTTTGGATGATCGTGTTGGTTCCAATCGTATTAGAAAAGCGGATAATATCCGTTTCGTAAAGCAGGTCCTCAATGGGTATCCCGAAACGCTTCGCACCTGCCCTCACACAGTCCAAAAAGCAGATCGTGAGATCGTGGGGTGTTGTTGGAACCTTTACTGTCTCCACATGTTCATCCAACACGAAAAAACCGTCGGTGAACGTACCCCCTGTGTCAATGTCTATTGTGTAACCCATGACCGTTTCCTCCTCTCGTTTGTTTCCCCCTGAAAAATCTTCTGCCTATCCTGAAGGGCTATTTCGCCTTCCAGCATTTTCAGGATGCCCGTTAATGATTTGGCTTCTCCGGCCTGAGCTCGGACACGCGGTCCTTCTGTGCTAGTCAAAACTTTCTGGGATCGCCTGCTCAGCTTGTGTGCCAAGGACACCGCGCAGTATAAAGGAGATCATTTGTTCAGATGTTTCATCGTGAGACAAAGCGCCATCAGGTCGATACCAGCGCAAGTGCCAGTTGATGACGCCCAAGATATTAAATGCTAATACGGTGAGACTTCGACAGTGGACATAGCCTAATCTCTCGAGTTCTCGAAGTTGCCCCAGATAGATAGCCAAAACTTCACGCTGGATCTGAAGGTTTATCTCATTGCCTTCTGGGGAAAGATGCTCTTCGTCCAGAAAAAAGATTTTGGTTTCTTTCCCAAATTCTCTGCATAGGTGGATATGCGTTTCTAATAGAGCCTCGAAGCGATCCAAGGGTTCGAGGTCCATTCCGCAAACCTGACGCAATTCGTCCAGCAACCTCCTGGAGGAGCGTTGCAAAATAGCCAGTAGCAGGCCTTCTTTATTTACGAAATAGTGGTAAATATTGGAAATGCTCATGCCCGTCGCAGCGGATATGTCACGGATAGAAGTGCCGTTGAAGCCCCTTGCGGAGAAGAGATCAATCGCGACGTTGATGATTTGGTCCTTCATTGTGGTGGGTTGGGGCATGAGCTTTCCTACTTCCCAAAAAAATGGGCGAAAAGGAGGAAATTGGCAGGTAAGTTAATATTACAGTGTAATCACATTAGATCGATCGTTCGATATGCTATCGAACGATCGATCTAATGTCAAGAAAAAATTTCATGTCGGGAAATTAAGAAATTAGCAAGAAAAAACATGGGCTTAAGAAAAGTAAGTTGCTATACAGCAGATCCAAATGGCGGTAATACCCCAAGAATATCACGCCCAATTCAGTTTGAGGTTGATCTGTGGCTCTTTTTCGTTATTCTTCTTTAAAGTACCCCGCAGGTCTTTGGATTGGTTTGATGAAGGAGATACCATCCTAGTCTAAAGGTCTATAGAAAACGTGAGGGTAACGATGTTGATCAAACCTTTTCCAGAATTTCAAAACATTCATGCCATAGCGATTCCGCTTCCGGACGTGTCCGACCTGATCACGGCCAATGTATATGCTGTGGGTAACGGCCCCATCACTTTGATCGATACCGGTCTCAAGTCCCCGGGAACATTGGAATATATTCAAAATGGGCTAGCAAGGGCGGATTTGAGTATTGAACATATCGAACGGATCATCATCACCCATGGCCACATGGATCATTTTGGGCTGGCTGCCAGCATCCGTGAAACCGCGGGGCATCCGGTCGAATGTTTTATCCATTCTGAAGATCAGCGGCAGATATCGAGCGAGAATTTCCTGAAGGAGATGTGGAGTGAAGAGGCGGATAGCCTTACGGCCATGGCCGGCATGCCCCGGGAGGAGGTGGAAAAGGTAAGAGAACGCTTTTCCACCTTTAAAGAGTTAGGCGATCCCTTGGACGGTATATCTTTGATGAAGGACGGAGACGAGTTCATGGGAGACGGTTACCACCTTAAGGTCATCCACACGCCCGGCCACACCCCCGGGAGCTGTTGCGTTTATGAATCTCGACAGAAAATCCTGTTCAGCGGGGACCACATCATCAAGCACATCACACCCAATCCATTGGTGGTGATAAAAAGGGATCGCCTCAATGACCCTGAATACCAGAGCCTCAAGGCGTACATAGATTCACTTGATAAACTCTCCGATCTCGACGTGCGGTATGTGTTCCCAGGACACGGCGAATACATCGAAGATTTACAAAGGATCATAGCGACCTACGAAGCACATCACCAGGAGAGGATGGAACTGGTGTGGAAGGCGCTGAAGAAAAAGACGCGGCCCCTTTATGAGATTATTGATGACGTATTCCCATTCGTGCCGGAAGGGGATGTGTTCCTGGCCATATCAGAGATTATTGTCCATCTGGAGATCCTTGTGGAGGAGGGCAGAGCTAAGCTTGTGGATCCCGGGCCTCCGGCGCTCTACAGGGCGCTGTAGAAGAAGGAATGATGGAAGCGTGGAATATTGGGGCAACCTGGAATGATGGGTGTCAAAGAAAGAACCTTCCTTGTCCAATTCGCCCAATGGTCCATCATTCCATTATTCCACCTTTCCAGTCTTCCTAGCGGAAGGTTCCCAGCTGGCAGGAGGAGATTTTGATCTTCAATGCCTCGCAGGCGGAGGAAACCTCCATTTTCCGAAGCCCGGATTTCTCGGCGATTTCCCAAGCGGCTTTGCAGGGAAGCTTGTTGTTAACGAGTTCCTTTCGGATCGTTTCTTCGAGGGTAGAGGATACATTATCCGCCGGCTTGACCTTCATCTTTTGAGGCCGGTAGCCGAAAAGCCCGAGCTGGCATTTGACGACCTTTATTTCCAGAGCGTCGATGGTAAACCCCACCTCTATGGGAGGAACTTTCAGATCGGAAACGATGTCGAAGGCTACGGCGCAAGGTATTTCCTCATTTGTAGCGCGACCTTTGACCGTGTCGGCGAGGTCTTGATTGATCTTGCGATCAGACGGATGTTTTTGGGCGTATTTGTCTTTACGTGTCATGGGAACTCCTAAATGGGAACTTGGAGTATTGGTGTCATGGCCCGCCCTGGCGCAACCTGCAATTGGGA
>JASFTV010000015.1:0-20746 GCA_050050615.1 Desulfobacteraceae bacterium | reverse complement strand
GAAAGCGGCTCTTATGGGGCTGCTCCGGGGCGACTGGCAAAAATTTGGTGCCGTTGAAAGGGCTACTGAGCGTATAGTTGCGGTCTGGACGACCAACGCCGACGGTCCCCCGCTACGATTGAAACATGTCAAGTTATTTGCGATACAGAATACTACTCTCGTGTATCATAGATTCCTGTCCACATTTGATTCTTGACATGGGCTCCGTGAGTTTCTATAGAGAGAAAAGGTTGCCGACAGTAGAAATCTCTAGCCAGAGATACAAGAGCAAGAGGGGTCAGAGCATGAAGGTATTAGGCATCTACGGGAGCCCCCGTGAGGGAGGAAACAGTGATCAGCTTCTGGACAAGGCGTTAGAGGGTGCCCAATCAGCAGGGGCGGAGATTATGAGGGTCTATGTCCGTGATTTGAAAATGTGTGGATGTATTGAATGCGGTGGCTGTGACGAAACTGGGAAATGTGTGGTTGAAGATGACATGCAGTCCGTCTACCCCCTCTTGGAAGAGGCAGATGTCATCTTTCTCGCCTCTCCCATCTTTTTCTACAGTGTTTCAGCACAGGCGAAGTCCTTGATCGACCGCGCGCAGGCCATGTGGTCAAAAAAGATGCTGGAAAAAAGTCCTGAAGAGAGGAGAATACCCAGCAGCGGTCGTGGGTATCTGATAACCGTAGGTGCCACACGGGGCAAGAACCTGTTTGAAGGGGCCCAGTTGACGGCCAGATATTTCTTTGACGCCCTGGATATGAGCTATGAAGGGGGAATCTTCTTCCGAAGGTTGGAGAAAAAGACAGCCGTCCAGGAGAATCCTGAAACCCAGCAGGAGGCCTTTAACCTGGGTCTGAAAGTGGTTTCGCGCTAGCAGGCTTTTGAAAGAGGTTCATCTCCCCGCCGAGTCGGGATTTCGCATAGCTCAACTTGCATCTATACGTTTTTGATCGGCCTGCAAAAAAGGACGAGTTCTTCCGCAGTTGCCCCTCTCTCTCATTCTAAATGCAGACAGCCCATACAAGGCACATCATTGCTTGCGTAAACCCGTTTTCCAAAGATATCAGACACTCATTCTTGTCCAAAAACGAATCGGTGCTTCGTGCGAGCCATGGGGGTTTCTTTTCAAAAACGAAGGGAATGCGGCAAGGGCTATGCAAAAGGGGGCAGCGAGGGCGGGCGGAGCACCTTCGCAGCCAATTCCACGGAGCTACTTCCATGGGGATTCCCGGGAGGCTCTCCACGCGCTTGTCCCGCCCCTGCGGGGCCTCACCCGTGGCGTTACGCTGGTCACCGGGCAGCGACTTTTCGTTTTTGAAAAGAAACCCCCATGGCTCGCGGTTCGGTGCTCATGGGAACCTGAATTTTCGGCACTCCGGGGCATCTTATAAATACAGGCATTTAGCTCGTTTATAAGCGTGTTTTCGATCTATTTTGGACAGCAGTGTCAGACACTATGTTCTGATAGCCCGGATATTGCTTTTTATTTTTTCGAGTCCAACCCTCGCAAAAGCCGACTTTCCAAATCTTTCTTTAAAAGCCTCCTCATCCATCCCCAAAAATTCATCCGTCGGCGGCAAGGAAACCTTTGGGGGTGGGCTATCTCTGTTAAAGGGACACGCCTCCTGGCACCGATCACAGCCGAAAAAGCAATGACCCATTTTACGGCCGAATTCAGCTTCTACCTTTCCCCTGTACTCGATACTCAGATAAGAGAGACACCGGGCCGCATCAAGCCAGAAAGGCTTTTCAAGCGCGCCCGTGGGACAGGCATCCATGCAGAGCGTGCAAGTTCCGCACTGATTCTCCATGGGCTTCATAAGCTGAAATTCTATAGGGGCCGTGGTCAATATCTCGGTAAGGTAAAAGTATGAGCCGTATTCCGGGATGATCAGCAAGTTGTTTTTGCCCAAGAAGCCAATACCAGCGGCGCATGCGACACTCTTTTCCAGTACGGGTGCGGAATCCACGCAGATTCTCATGCGACTTTCCCTATGGATATCCTTTACGGTATCCGCCAACTCGCCACCCAGTTTTCTTAGCCGGGCATGATAGTCTTTATGGCTTGGGCTAGCGTACCGGGCGACATAACAGCCGTCTGGAGTCGTAGGCCTTTGAGAAGGATAGGGGAATGCCAGGGAGATGATCGTCCGGCAACCTTTCAGCAGTCTCGATGGGTCCTCCCGCAATTCCATGTTTCTCTCGAGCCAAGACATGTCCGCGTTCTTATGATGGGAGAGCCAGGTCCTGTAGTGGTCAAAAAAAAGAGGGCGTTCAGGACGAGAAAAGCCAATGGCTATAAAGCCCAAATCCATTGCACGATCTGTGAGACGGGACAGGGTCCCTTTACTGACCATCACTCCAACACTCCAGTACTCCAGTACTCCGAGACAGTGGGCGGAGCCCTAAGGTCAGAACAGAGGCGCGTCAAGATCATATGGCGTCAGGCTTTCAAAGCCATCCGATGTGACCAGGATGGTCTGTTCGAACTGAGCGGAAATGGAGCCGTCATCAGTGACCGCCGTCCAGTTATCTTCTAAGATATGAAGATCTTTTTCGCCCAGGTTGATCATGGGCTCAATGGTAAAAACCATGCCCGGCACCAATGGAATCCCTTTACCCCTCTGGCCAAAGTGGGGTATCTGAGGAGGTTCATGGAATTCAAATCCGACACCGTGGCCCACAAATTCCCTGACCACAGAACATCCCATGCTCTCGGCGTAGCGTTGAATCGCCCATCCTATGTCTCCAATCGTGTTGCCCGGCCTTACGATCTCCATGCCCACCTTGAGGCTTTTTCTGGCAACCGTGACAGTCTTTAGGGCATCAGGCCCGTATGTTCCCACGAAAAAGGTCTTGCTCGCATCTGCAAAGTATCCATTCAAAATGGGGGTGACATCCACATTCACGATATCCCCATCCTCCAGAACCCTATCACTGGGGATACCATGGCAAATTTCTTCATTAACCGAGATGCAGACGCTCTTGGGGAAACCCCGGTAATTGAGGGGTGCAGGTGTTGCGCCGTGCTGGATAGTAAACTCATGAACAAGGGTGTTTATGTCATCGGTGGTTATCCCTGCTCGGATCTCTTGTTCCACCAGTTGGAGCGTTTCTAAAGCCAGCTGACCTGCCCTCTTGATACGTTCGATATCTGTTTTCTCTTTGAGGCGGATGTTATACAGCCGAAGATATCTTTCCTTGGTTTCATCAGATCCTAGAAATTCCTTGCCAAGACAGCACTTCTTGTATTTGAGGCCGCTACCACAAGGGCAGGGGTCGTTTCGGCCTATCCTCCTGTTCTTGTTCCTTAACAACACGTCAGTTGCCACCCCCACCTGTCATTTGATGTCAAGGGTTCCGATTTTGCAGAGTGCTCAATATAAAGCACTCCCATTTTCATGCGCCCAACTTCTTGAAACCGATAGAGTTCTATAAACATAAGGTGATCGAATATCAGAATATACTAACCAAATCAACCGCTAATCAAGTTAAGGCATCAAAGCCTATCCTGCAAGTATCCGAAATTCACTATTGAAAGGATTTCTTTTTAAGGGTATTTAGGGGAGACCAGAAAACAGGATAGTGTGGAAGCATAGCCTGTCTTGACGTTCACTGACTGGCTCCGATGCACAAACCTCGTTGACGACTGCGAATATCCATTGAAAAGCCCTCAGAAAAGCATGCTCCAAGCCCCTTACGTTTGGACCTTCACGACCTACTTTGCCGAAGGGTTCCCTTATACCATTATCCGTATCATCTCCTCCGTTTTTTTCAGGGATATGCGGGTCAGCCTCGAAGCGATTGGCCTGACCTCTTTATTCGGTCTTCCCTGGGTTCTGAAATTCCTCTGGGGGCCACAGATCGATGAGTTCGGCACCAAGCGGCGGTGGATGCTTTCCATGCAGTGCTTGCTGGTCGTCATGGTCGTGGCAGTCGCTTTGCTTTCACCCCTCCCGGGAGGAATACGGATCATAGCTGTCCTGTTCTTCATCGGGTCAATTCTTGCTGCGACTCATGACATGGCCATTGATGGCTACTATATGGAAGCGCTCGATGAGACAGGGCAGGCCAAATTTGTGGGATACAGGGTGATGGCCTATCGCATCGCCATGATGACGGGGACCGGTGTCATTGTCACGATAGGTGCGACCACAAGCTGGTTAATAGGCTTTCTCTCCGCAGGCACCCTTCTTTCTATCCTTTTTCTTTATCACATCATTTTCTTGCCCCGTGCCGAGAGGGAAAAGATACCCATCTTGAATCTTGGCAGGGACCTCCTCGCATGGAAGCCTCTTTTGATCATGGTGGCTTTCATCACCAGTGTGTTCATTATCCGGTGGCTATTTTCCTTGCAGTGGCCACAATGGATTGGGTTTCACCTGCCGATCATTAAGAAAATCAAATTTTCAGGGTGGGTAGGTATCGGGCTGCTTGTTGCCCTGATCCTGCTAGCGTTTTACAAGGAACGGATCAAGAAACTCTTATTGAGAGACAGGGACTCCTTCTATTCCAGAGCGTTCATCGCTTATATGGATCGGGAAAAGATTGGTGTCGCTCTGGCTTTTATCATCCTGATGCGTACAGGCGAATCTATGCTGGCATCCATGGCCTCGCCTTTTATGGTAGACCTAGGCATAAAGGTCCACTATGGGTGGATCTCCGGCGGTATAGGGCTTCCCTTTTCTATCATAGGCGCCATGGTAGGTGGCTGGATGATCTCCAAACATACGCTTCGGAAGACCATATGGCCCTTTTTGCTCGCCCAGAACTTTACCAACGTCATATATATGCTCCTTGCCCTATATCTCAACAAATATGTTATTCTAAACACCGCGGCTGAGACGGTTATACCCATCGGCACCTTCAATCTATCACTGGTTGCCGCCGTTCATGCCTTTGACCAATTTGCAGGCGGTCTGGGGACCTCGGTGCTTGTCACTTTCTTGATGAGAACCTGTTTGCAGGATTTCAAGGCGGCCCACTTTGCCATCGGAACAGGCCTTATGAACATCAGTGGGGTGCTCGCAGGCGTGGGAAGCGGGTTTTTGGCTGCCTGGCTGGGTTACGGGTATTTTTTCGGGATCAGCTTTCTTGCCTCCATCCCCGGTATGCTGCTTATTCTCTATATCCCTTTCCTTGGGCCGCGCGAGACGTCCATAAAATCATAAAATATGATCCAATAGAAGACCCATTTCCTCTGCGATCTTCTCGCCTCTTTTTACGGATATACTCACAGCACGGTGGATTATCCCAAGTCTTTTAGCGAGGGCCGTGGCGCTTACACCCAACTCCCTCACCGCCCAATAACATACGCTATATGCATAACCGCATAGTGCACCATAATCCTTGACGACTCCGGCGCGCAGAGGGTTTAGATGAATGTAGCGGACAAGTTCCTCGGGGAGTCATCGATACACTCGGAGGGCGACGCGACAAGTCAATCCGTGATCAGAAAGGTCTTGGGATCGAGCTTCACACTGGCATCCGGCCGAATCGCGCTCCCGTGATCCTTGAGCAGCCTTAACAAGATGCTCGATTGTGAAGGTTCCAATTGAAGGATGATACTGAAGAGGTCATCCAAATGGTCGCACGGATAGGGAATGCCCCTTTCATTAACATCGGTGATATCTCTGTGAGAGAGGGCTGAAAACCATATCTCCGCCTCGGAGGCCTGAGCAATTTCTTTGAACCCCTCAATCACGTCTGCTCCAGCGCTCGGAAAATCAAGACCATCCACAATGATAGTGTCAGGCATGAAGTCGATCTTGTTTGCCAGGTTTGCCAGGTTTTCCCGAAGGCGTCTGAGTTCGAAGCTTTGATTGAGATAGGAGAGAATCATCCTGTTCTTCGCAATAAGGGTTCGGATTTCGTCATCCCGGTCCATCTTCAGGGCCATGACCAGATCAGAGAAAATAACATCATAGTATGAGGTGATTTTTTCCGGGGCAGCTTCGAGGGAGACATGGACCAGCTTCTCTTTGCGAAAGAGTTTATCCAGCCCTATGTGGATCAAGCAGGCCGTTTTTCCGACCCCCGCCCGCGCGATGAGTACACCGAGATTTCCTCGACCAAGTCCTTTCTGTGAGGACATTTCAAGGATCCTGAGTGGACTGATTTTCACAAAATCTTTCGTCATTTCTTACTCCCCTTCTTCTTGGCGGCAAAGTCCGCCTTGATTTTCTCTGCGATGGCGTCAGGCACTCTCGAATATCTAGCAAATTCCATGGTAAATTCTGCCTTGCCCTGAGTCAACGATCGGATCGTGGTGGCGTAGCCGAACATCTCCGAGAGAGGGACCTCAGCCTCAATGGTTGTAAAAACCCCGTCTTCAGCAGAGCTCATGATCAATCCCCTCCGCTGGTTGATGGAAGATAGGACATTTCCCTGGAACTCCGACGGACATTCCACGGAGACCTTCATAATGGGCTCCAAAATAGCAGGAGAAGCCTGGAGATAGGCCTGTTTGAAAGCCCCGATAGCGGCTTGCCGAAAGGCCATTTCCGAGGAATCCACAGCATGAAAATGCCCATCATTGATGATGACCCGCATTCCCAGCACAGGAAAGCCTATTAAGAGACCTTTTTCGAGGCAGGACCCGAAACCTTTTTCAACAGCGGGAATAAATTCAGTCGGAATAACGCCCCCCTTTATGTGATTTACAAACTCAAAAACGCCCTCTCCAGACGGCTCCATGAACCCGGCCACGCGGCCGTACTGACCTGCACCACCCGTCTGCTTCTTGTGGGTATAGTCGAATAGCGCCTTTCTTGATATAGCTTCACGATAGGCCACCTGAGGTATGCCGGTCTCCACCTCAGCCTGAA
Organism: Desulfobacteraceae bacterium; assembly: GCA_050050615.1. GTDB lineage: Bacteria > Desulfobacterota > DSM-4660 > Desulfatiglandales > HGW-15 > JASFTV01. The sequence continues at coordinate 13,933 of JASFTV010000015.1, read as the reverse complement.
ACTCCCTTTTCATCCTCTCTACATAGATTTCGAGATGGAGTTCCCCCATTCCGGAGATGATCGTTTCTCCTGATTCGTGATCGACATAGGAGCGAAAAGTGGGATCTTCCTTAACAAAACGATTCAAGGCCCTCGACAGTTTTGTGCTGGATTTGTTGTCTTTTGGCGCTATGGATAAAGAGATGACCGGGTCGGGGACAAAGATGGACGTCATGGAATAGTTCATGCGTCCGTCCGTAAAGGTATCTCCGGAAAAACAATCAACGCCGAAAAGGGCGACAATATCTCCTGCTGCGGCTTCTGTTATATCTTCCATCTCTTCGGCGTGCATCCTGACAAGTCTTCCCAGCTTTACCTTTTTCTTGTTACGCATATTGGTCAGTTCGTCCCCTTTACGGATTGAGCCCTGGTAGATCCTTAGATAGGTGAGTTGGCCGAAGGGGGTGACCTCCAGCTTGAAGGCGAGGGCCACAAGAGGGGCATCCGGATTGGAAGAAAGGATCACTCCCTCTTCGTCTTTATCCAGGTCGAGGGCTACATTTTGTACATCTGCCGGCGACGGGAGATATCTCGCAACCCCATCGAGTAAGGGCTGAATCCCTATGTTCTTGTAAGCTGATCCCATGAAAACAGGCGTCAATGCCCTCTGAAGCGTTGCCCTTCTTATGGCTCTAAGGATCAGTTCTTCGGTGACCGCATCTTCAAATATAGCCTCCATGAGATCATCGGAGAACATGGAGGTCGCCTCGAGCAACTCCTCCCTTCTGGCCTGTGCCTCGTCAAGGAGATGCGGCGGGATATCCCCTGTTTTGACCTGCTCTCCGTAACGTCCCTCAAAACAGACGGCCCTCATGGAAACGAGATCGACGAGACCTGAGAACTGCCCCTCCAAGCCGATAGGTATCTGCATGAGCACGGCATTGTGGTTCAATCTGTGGCGTAGTTGATCCACAACCCGGTAAGGATTGGCACCGGCCCGATCGCATTTGTTGATAAAGGCCAGTCTGGGGACCTTATAGCGGTTCATCTGCCGGTCAACCGTGATGGACTGGGATTGCACACCCCCTACCGCGCAGAGCACCAATATGGAACCGTCGAGCACCCTGAGGGCGCGTTCCACCTCAATGGTGAAGTCCACATGGCCCGGTGTGTCTATAATGTTGATGTTATGCCCGTTCCATTGACAGTGCGTGGCGGCCGAAGAGATGGTTATTCCTCTCTCCTTCTCCAGCTCCATGGAGTCCATCTTAGCCCCTACCCCGTCTTTACCTCTCACCTCGTGCACAGCGAATATCCTTTTCGTGTAGTAAAGGATCCGCTCCGTCAGGGTGGTCTTTCCGGAATCGATGTGAGCGCTGATTCCAATATTTCTTAGCTGTTGAATGTGGTCAGTCATAAGAAGCTCCGACGAAGACCGGCATATTTTCAATCTTCCCGAATGGGAGGACTTACTTACCAGATGAGCCGGCCACTCAATGAAAAAGAGGGTTCTTTCAGAACCCTCTCCAAAATAATCAGTTTTATTGAAAGTTAAAGGGGGGTGTTAAACATTCCGAGGACTAAACCTTGGTCAGGTGATAGCGGGCAATGGGAATAAGGCTATCGGCAATTTCTCTGCGCCGCGTGATCGTGTTCACCGGTGTATAGCGGGCCAACCTCTTCAGCGCCATGAGCTGGGTCCTGAGTTCCTCGCCCTCAGAGATGGCCGCAAAGATCTGCTTTGCCATCAGCTCCACCTTCGGGAAGACATCATTGACATAGACTTCTGCAGCGGCGATATGTATCTTGGAATTCTCCTCACCGTCCTTCTCGACTTTTTTCAAGGTTCTCAGAAGCGTCGACTCCATCGCAAAGATCTCGATGATCATCTCAGCGATCAGGGCGACGATCTCCTGTTCGTTGGCGAGCTTTTCCATGTATTTCTGGGTTGCAGCACCGGCAGAGAGGAGGCCGATCTTTTTTGCCATGGAGACCATTTTCTTCTCTTTTTCAAGGATGCCCTCTTCTTCGCCCATATCCGGCCTGAAGGTGAGAAGCTCCTCAGTCGCTTTCTTGATGACGTCCAGCAGAGGTAGCTCTCCTTTAAGGGCAGCTCTCATAAGCATATCCACAATCAGAAGGCGATTGATTTCATTGGTCCCCTCCCAGATACGGTTGATCCTGGAATCTCTGTAGGCCCCTTCTGCAGGGTAGTCCTCGATGTAGCCGTATCCTCCAAAGATCTGCACGCATTCATCCACCACATAATCAAACATCTCAGACCCATAGACTTTCATCACAGAGCACTCGAGGGCGTACTTTCTGATCGCTTCACCGGTCAGTTTTCCCGCATCTTCTTTGGTCGGATCGATGCCCTCCAAAGCCATGTCCAGCAGAGCCGCTGTTCGATACACCATGCTCTCAGTGACATAAATTTTGATCGCCATCTCAGCGATCTTGTGCTTGATCAGGCCGAACTCGCATATCGGCCTGCCAAATTGTACTCTTCCTTTGGCATACTTCACGGCCTCTGAAAAGATCGCCTTGGCCGATCCCACGATCATTGGAGCAATTTTGTATCTGCCAACGTTTAGGGTGTTGAGGGCCACGATATGACCTCTACCTACCTCACCCAGTACATTTTCTAAGGGCACCCTAACGTCCTGAAAGATCAAGGGCCGGGTAGAGGTGCCATGCATCCCCATCTTTTTCTCTTCTTCATCCACCGACACACCATCCCAATCTCTTTCAACAATGAAACTGGTAAAGTTCTTTTCATCAACCTGGGCATAGGTAATGAAGAGATTGGCAAAACCGGCATTGGTAATAAACTGCTTCTGCCCGTTCAAAATATAGTATTTCCCGTCATCCGATAGGACAGCGGTGGACTCCGCCGAAAGCGCGTCTGACCCGTGCTCCGGCTCTGTGAGGGCATAGGCGCCAATCATCTCACCACTGGCCAATTTTGGAAGATATTTCTTTTTCTGTTCCGGGGTTCCGAAAAGGACAATGGGCAGGCTTCCAATCCCTGTATGGCAGCCATACGTGACCATGAACCCGGATACCCCCCCTGCACAGATCCTCTCGGAGACCAAAACCGCGCTTATCTTATCGAGTTCCGAGCCTCCGTAGACCTCAGGCGTATCTGCTCCCAGAAAACCAAGATCCCCCGCCTTTCTCATCACGCTTTTGAGCAGTTCGGGATTGAGCTCCTTGAGCTCTTCTGCTTTAGCAGCCACCTCCTTTAGGCCGAATTCCTCAGCGGATTGGGCGACCAACCGTTGATCCTTGGAAAAATCCTCAGGGGTAAACACCTCCTCAGGCAAAGCATCTGTGATGATGAACTCCCCACCCTTAAAAAGCTTTTCCTTCGCCATTTCATGTCTCCTTTTTACTTAGTAATCTTCTTTTTCAAGGATGGCCGCTGCACCCATGCCAAACCCGATACACATGGAGACCAAACCCCACCGGAGATTTCTCTCCTGCATCTCGTAGACAAGCTGCGTGGTCAGTTTGGCGCCCGTGCACCCTAAAGGATGACCCAGGGCAATGGCTCCACCGTTCACGTTGGTAATCTCTTCATTGATACCCAGCTCCCTGATACAGTAAATGGCCTGCGCTGCAAACGCCTCATTCAGCTCTATCAGTTCTATTTGATCGAGCGTCATGTTAGCAAGCTTCAAAACCTTCGGAATGGCCACCGCAGGCCCGACACCCATGTACTCCGGAGGACAACCCTCCACTGCATGATACCGGAAAGTGGCCATCGGCTTCAAACCCAGTTCCTTTGCTTTTTCCTTGGACATCAGAACAACCGCGGCCGCAGCGTCGCTCATTTGCGAGGAATTGCCGGCTGTCACACTGCCGTTCGGTTTAAAGGCCGGGCGTATTTTGGAAATACTCTCCTTGGTCGTACCGGGCCGCATACCCTCATCTGTACCAAAGATCACCTCTTCGAACTCAAAGTGCCCGTTGGGCAACTGCTTCTGGACCTTGACATTCAATGGCACGATCTGGCTTTTAAAGCGACCCGCCTTGATCGCTGCTTCAGCCTTCTGCTGGCTTTTCGCTCCGAATTCATCCTGTTCGTCCCTGCTGATACCATACTTCTCTGCCACATTTTCAGCGGTCAGGCCCATGCCTGTGAATGAGCCCGGCCTGGTATCCACCAGAGCAGGGTTGGGATACAGCATGCTGCCTCCCATGGGAATCTGACTCATGCTTTCCACACCACCTGCAATGATAACATCTGAGAAGCCGCACATGATTTTTTCAGCACCGATGGCTATGGCCTGAAGGCCCGAGGAGCAAAATCGGTTCACGGTCATACCCGGAATCCGATCCGGCCAGTGCATGGACATGACCAGAACGCGTCCTAGGTTGAGACCCTGGGTCGCCTCGGGAAAAGTACAACCAACAATGACATCATCAATCAACAGGGGGTCTAAGTCTCCCGCTCTTTTCAGCAGATCGCCCAGCACGGTACATGCCATGTGCTCCGGCCGTGTATCCTTTAACATGCCGCGCGGGGCCTTTCCGACTGCTGTTCTGCAAGCAGCAACAATGACGGCTTCTCTCATATTGTTCTCCTCCTGTTTTAGTTTCTTAGAGGTTTACCTTTGCTCAGCATGTGCTGAATTCTTGCATGGGTTTTCGGATCACCGCAGAGGCTAAGAAAAGCCTCTCTTTCAAGATCCAACAGATATTGCTCACTCACCTTCGTGTTTTCCTGTACCCGTCCACCGCAAACCACATAGGCGACCTTTTCAGACACAGTGACATCATGATCCGTCGCATAGCCCTGCTCATGGAGTGTCCAAATGGCCATCTTCATCGTGGCAAAGCCGTTCTCACCCGCCACTCGGATTTCTTCTAGGGGTTTGGGCGGCGTGTAGCCCTCCAAAATCATGGCCAGGACTGTCTTCTTGGCGTCTTCTATCAGGTAGTCACGGTTCACGGTCATTTTGTCCGTGGGTCTGAGATAGCCCAGCTTTATTGCTTCCGGGCCGGAGGTGGCCACCTTGGCCAGGGCGATCGTCTCAAATACCCTCGCAATAAACGGCATCAGCTCTATCTGTTTTGCATAAACGCCACCCGGCTGTACTTCGAAGAGGTGTTCGGTGTTGCGTATGATCAGCTCTTTTGTGCCTCCACCAGCCGGGATTAAACCAACACCGACTTCAACCAGACCCATGTAGGTTTCAGCTGCAAAGCGGACCCGATCCGCAGCCAAACAGATCTCACAGCCGCCGGCCAGAGCCATGCCAGCCGGTGCAGCGACGACCGGCTTGTCCAGATACTTGAGTTTGATGAGGCTATCCTGGAACGCCTTGGACGACCATTCGAGTTCATCCCACTCTTCTTCCTGGGCTGCGAACAGAACGAGGGCCAGATTGGCACCCGCGGAGAAGTTATCCGCATGGTTGGCGATGATCAATCCCTCGAAATCCTTGCTTACGATATCGGCCGATTTTGTGAGCATGTTGATGATATCATCGGCAATGGCGTTCATCTTGGTGTGGAATTCCAGACAAGCAACCCCGTCGCCGAGATCTATCAAAGTGGCCCCTTTGTTGCCTGCCACCTTTTTCTCCCGATCCTTTAAAGAGGGGAGAAGAATGATCCCAGGTTTTACCGGGACTTCCTTGTAATCCTTGGAAGCGAGATCGTAGAAATAGAGATTGCCGTTCTCCCTTTTGTAAAAGCACTCCTTACCGTTATCAAGCATCTCTTGGATCCAACCCGGGATCTGGTAGCCCGCCTCTCTCATCTTCGCCACCGACTTGCTTACGCCGAGAACATCCCATGTCTCGAAGGGGCCCATCCTCCAGGCAAAGCCCCACTTCATGGCATTGTCTGCGTTGACTATGTCATCAGCGATTTCTGGGATCCGGTTGGCTGAATAAATGAGCATATCTGCAGTGGTCCGGAAAGTGAACTGCCCGGCAGGATCATCCGCATAGAATAGAGTTTTGATCTTTCCGGCCGTTCCTGAGACGCTTTTTGCGGCCTCCAACGATGCGAGCTTTACCTCTTCCTGAGGGGAGTACTCCAAGGTGTTGTAGTCTAGGGATAGAATCGCTTTCTTACCGTCCCTATCTGTGGTCTTCTTGTAAAAGCCCTGTTTCGCCTTTTCGCCGAGAAGCCCCTTCTCGATCATCTGCTGAATGAAAACTGGGGTTTTGAACATTTCCCTTTTTTCATCATCAGGGGATCCCTCGTACACGTTGTCCGCCACATGAACCAGGGTATCAAGGCCAACCAGATCGGCTGTTCTAAAAGAGGCGCTCTTTGGGTGGCCTACCACAGGCCCGGTCAATTGGTCCACAGCTTCAATACTCAATCCCAGGTCCATCATGGTTCGGATGACACAAAGCATACTGTAGACTCCGATCCGGTTGGCCACGAAATTGGGGGTATCCTTCGCGTAGACGATGCCTTTTCCAAGCACCCTCTCACACGTTTCCGCCAAAGTCACTACAACTTCAGGGAGGGTATCGGGGCCCGGTACGATCTCCAGGAGTTTCATGTATCTCGGGGGGTTGAAGAAATGGGTAATGGCGAAATGCTTTCGAAACTTCTCGGAACGGCCCTCGCACATCGCCTTGGCCGATATGCCGGAGGTATTGGACGTAATCATCGTTCCAGGTGTCAGCACAGACTCAACCTTTTCAAAAACGGTTTTCTTGATGTCCAACCTTTCCACGACGACCTCGATGATCCAGTCCACCTCTTTCAAACGCTTGAGGTCGTCTTCCATGTTTCCTGTGCTGATAAGCCAAGCGTTTTCAGGCAGATAAAAAGATGCTGGTTTTGATTTGAGAGCTATCTGCACACCGTTTTGGGACAGTTTGTTTCGAAAACCCTCGCTTTCTTGGGTGAGTCCTTTTTTCTTATCCTCCTCCGTCAGTTCAGAAGGAACGATGTCGAGCAGAACCGTCTCAATGCCCACATTCGCCAGCTGAGCTGCAATGGTTGCTCCCATCACCCCCGCACCGAGCACGCCGGCTCTTTTTATCTTCCTGTCCATAACGGGACCTCCTTGAAGTTTTGAGCGTAACTTTGGGATTCCTGTCGGAGATAATTTGTAACATATTGATTTTTATGTTGATTCTTAGAAGGAATGAATGAGCTCTCATTCATTTTTTAAAGAAGTATCATATTTTCATTTTCAAGTCAAACCTTTTCAAAAAAAATATCCTAAGGTTTAAGGGTCTACGGATAAGGTTTTAGGAATCACCGTATAAAGATCAGGCCATGGACCCTCCGTCTACGTTTATGATATCTCCAGTGATGAAGTTGGAGAGGTCTGAGGCCAGAAACAGAACAATGCCCACGACATCCCCTGTTTCAGCAATACGGCCCATCGGAATCGTATTTGTGATCTCCTTGAGGAGACTTTCATTGCTCCAGAAGGGTTGGCTGAATTGGGTTCTAACCACGCTCGGGGCAACTGCATTGACATTGATGTGATCCGAGGCCAGTTCAAGGGCCAGGACCTTTGTCAACATCTCCAGAGCCGCCTTTGCTACACAGTATATGCCCATCCCCCTCGCCGCTTTTCTTCCTGCGATGGAGGAGATATTGATAATCTTCCCCCCTCCAGCTTTTTTCATGAGCCCGTAAGCATTGGAACTCACCAGAAAAGCGCTTTTCAGGTTGGTCTCTATGAGTTTATCCCAGAGCCCTTCGTCCGCTTCCGCGACGGAGGGGGTCAGAATATTCGTGCCCACGTTATTGACGAGAATATCTAGTTTTCCAAACTGTTCATCTATGGCTTGAATCAGGGCTGCCACCTGGTCAGATTTTGCAACGTGGGCGGTAAGAGCCATGACTTCAAAGCCAAGTTCTCGAAACTCCTTTTGAGCCTGATCCAAATTTTCCTGCTTTCTTCCGCAAATGACGACTTTAGCCCCCTTTTCGGCCATAGCCTGAGCAATCGCCCTTCCGAGACCACGGCTACCACCAGTCACAAGCGCTACCTTGTCTGATAAATCGATATTTGACACAGCCATTGAACCCTCCTATCAACGGATTGAACGGTGAAAATGAGATAAATAGAGCCCCTCACAGTGCTTTGATATGACCGCCAAACATCCCAGCGTATGATCATCCAGAAAGACGTTTCTCGCATAGGACATTGGGGCACTAGGAATTCTACATAAACAAAAACAGGAGCTGTCGCAAGCAAAAGTGTTGCCTTTTAGAGGCAAAAAATTCAGAATAGCGAGGCCCTCCCGCCTGGCCGGAAATCTGTGCTAAGATTGGAATACGACAGTCGAGGTCAAAGTAAAGTCGTCATGCCGAGGAACGGGATCCCTCTCTTGTCATTGCGAGGCTTATGAAATAAGCCGAAGCAATCTCATTGCATTGAGACGGCCGCGTCGTCCCGCCAAAGCTGGGACTCCTCGCAGTGACCTTTGTTTTTGAGTTTGATACCCTGTTCCCTCAAAGCAGGACTGCAGGGAGGTTCATCGCATTTACTGCAGGATATTGGAAACATGGGCTCTTTTCCCTTTATTGCCCATGCTTGCACTATTCAACATTTCTTTGTCCGTTGCGATCGGCCATGTGGCATGGCACCAAAAACCTATCTCATTTTGAGATGGAAATGAGCGCCCATATATTGAGTTCATAACAATCGTGGAGGAAAGAAAATGAAATTCGTCGTTATTGGTGGGGATGCGGCCGGCATGAGTGCCGCAAGCCGTGCGAAGAGGAACCAGCCCGATCTGGAGGTCATCGTTCTCGAAAAGACAGGGGACGTCTCCTACAGCGCCTGAGGCATCCCGTACAATATTGCTGATCCCGGTCGGGACATCGATGATCTTATTGTCAGACAGGCCAAGGTCTTCAGGGAAAAGCAGGGGATCGACGTCAGAATGGAGCATGGTGTGGAGGCCGTTGATCCGGCCCGAAAGACCGTTCTAGGTAAGACCGCAGAGGGCCGGTCCTTTGAGATCCCCTATGACAAGCTTTTGATTGCAACAGGAGCCAGGCCCATCATACCGGCTCTGCCAGGTTTTGATCTGCCGGGCGTCATGGCCCTGAAGAGCCTTGGGGACGGCAGAAAGATCAAGCAGTTCATTAAGGAGAACAAGGTAAAGAAGGCCGTGATTATCGGCATGGGGTATATCGCCCTGGAGATGTGTGAGGCGTTGAGGGCGAGGGAGATCGAGGTGGTTATGGTCAAACCCCGTCCCGTGCTTTTGCCCTGGATGAACGAGAATCTGTCAACCATGGTCAAGGAGGAGATCGAGGCCAACAAGGTGGAGATGCGTCCGGGTCATCGTGTGGAAAGGATCGAAGAATATGGGACAGGCCCCAAGGTGATCTGTTCCGACCTGGAACTGGAAGGACAGATGGTTCTCGTGGCCATTGGCGTTCGACCGAGCAGTGAGCTCGGTGAGAAAGCGGGTCTGGAGCTGGGTCCGGAGAAAGCGATCGCTGTACAGAAGACCCTCCTCACCTCGGATGCGCATATTTATTCGGCAGGCGACTGCGCTGATGCCTTCCATGTGGTGACGGGTGAGAAGACCTGGATTCCGCTGGCGTTACGGGCCAACAGGGCCGGGTGGGCCGTAGCGGACAATGTGACAGGCAGAAAGGCGGAGCTTCAGGGTGTGGCAGGAACGGCTGTTTTCAAAGTCTTCGACCTTCAGGTGGCCCGTACCGGACTGACTGCGTCAGAGGCAGAGAAATCCGGGTTTGAGCCGACGGAGGTGATGATTCAGAGCCGCTCTCGAGCCCATGCACACCCCGGGTCGTCCATCATAGGTGTGCAGATGGTCGGAGATCGTAAGTCTGGCCGGTTGCTGGGGGTACAGATGGTAGGCAGGGAAGGTATCGCCCATCGCGTCAATGCTCCGGCCGTCGCATTACATGCGAAGATGACGGTCGAAGAGTTTAGTCAGTCTGACTTGGCTTATGCGCCGCCCTTCGGCCCGACGTGGGATCCCATGCTTACGGCGGCGAATCAGTTGCTCAAAAGAATGTAGAGGTCTCCCGGAATTGTGGCTCAGATTCAGAAATAGTGGAAAGGTGGTCAAGTAAGAGCGGATACACCCACAGTGCTGGCCCGCCCCGGCGCGATTTGTCTTTAGATCTGACTTGATCTATTCTACCTTGAAGTCAAGGCTCACGCCAAAAAACGTGTCAAGTCACGTCTGGGCCAGAGAGTAAGCGAGTTGTGGAGTAATGGTTTTTCCTCACTGCCATTACGCCACCACGCCACTACTCCAAAAGGTGAGGCTTTCCGGGAACAGACGTTTCGGGTTACTCGGATCCTTCGTTTGCAGCTAGAGCGTATGAATGATGGCATCCGTAATCATCAGGCAGATCCCTGTAGGGGCTTTTGAGGTCTTTACCTATATTGTGGTGTGCCCAACGAGCAAGGAGGCGGTGATCATTGATCCTGCCGGAGAGGAAGAGAGAATTTTCGCCCTGGCATGAAAAAAGCGAATACCATCTATACCCTCGGCACGAGCACCCGCTCCCTGGAGGAGTTCTTCTCCATTCTCAAAGAATATGGGATCAAAGCGATTGCTGACGTGAGGCGCTTTCCCAAAAGCAGCCGATACCCCCATTTCAACCGGGAGAATCTGGAGGAGGCAGCCGGGGCCCAAGAGCTGGATTATCACTGGCTCGGGGATGTTCTGGGCGGCTTCAGAAAAGGGGGTTACGAAGCCTACAAGGAGGAGCCAGCCTACGAGGAGGGGCTGAACCGGCTCGGAGATTTGGCCAGAGACAGCTTAACCGTGTTCATTTGTGCTGAAAGGCTCACCTGGAAATGCCATCGGATGCACATCTCACGAAGTCTCATGGAGAGGGGTTGGGATGTGATTCACATCATTGAAGCGGATCGCACTTGGCAGCTCAAAGAAGAAAGATTGGAGTAGTGGAATAGTGGAGTATTGGCGCAATGGAAGAAAGAATGCATTCCAGAGTAAAGGCGAGAGGCCAGAAAAACTGAAATCGCGATGCATGGGTTCTGTATCAATTTCTACAATGATACTGTGGCGTATGATTCCAAGACCCAACACTCCAGCACTCCATTACTCCAAAATAGGACGCAAACAGCCATCAACGATGTGTTCCTGTTGAGCACTGAAAACTATGGAAAACCGGGGTTCTAATACCTGTGCGCTACGAAGGTCCCATATATCGTCCGCCCAGTGAGGCGGACAGTCTCCTCATTCAGGCCACTGTCGGGTGTCCTCACAACAAGTGCACCTTCTGCATGGTCTATAAGAAGGGGCCTCCCTTTAGAGTAAGGGCGGTAAAGCAGATCTGCGAGGACATAGAAGAGGCGCGCAGGGTATACGGTGACCGGGTAAGAACCCTATTTTTTCCAGCAGGGAATACCATTGCCATGCCGATGGAAGCGCTGGCTGCCATCTGCCGTTTTGCCAGGAAGCAATTTCCGTTTCTTGAAAGAATAACGGTCTATGGGTCTTCTCAGTACATTGCTAGGAAGAGTCTGGAAGAGCTAAGAATACTAAGAGAGGCGGGTCTCAATCGTATTCATGTGGGCCTTGAAAGCGGGGATGATGAGGTGCTTCAAAGGGTCAAGAAGGGAACGAGTGCATCAGAACAGGTTGAAGCCGGGCGTGCCGTGAAAGAGGCGGGCATGGAGTTGAGTGAATATGTGGTGCTTGGTTTGGGCGGGCAGGATCGGACCAGGGAACACGCCTTGGCCACGGCCGAGGTTCTGAGCGCTATCGAGCCTGATTTTGTGAGGCTCAGGACTCTGGTGCCTAAGATCAATACGCTGCTTCTGCACCAGATCAAGAAGGGGAGGTTTGAGCTTCTCTCGCCACATCAGGTCATTGCAGAAACGAGGCAGTTCATTGAGAATCTAAAGGGCTCCACAACAGTAACCAGCGACCACTATACCAACTACATCAACCTTGCAGGCAGCCTTCCGGAGGAGAAAGAGAGGCTATTAGAGAAGATTGATGAGGCATTGACATGGGATGAAAGCCAGTTTAGACCCTTTTTAGTAGGCACCCAATAACGAAAAAAGGGACGTTCTTGACTAAGTTGAATTGTTTTACCTTTGCCTAGGAACAGGAATCGATTGCTGCACCGATCAAGGAAAGCTCTCGAACAAAAAGTCAACATAGTCAACAACGTTATATATCCAGATAGGGAAAAAGTATACCCCTGAGTGTAGCATGGAAAAAAATAACTTAATACCTACCCAAAAAAGAAACCTCCTGTTAAGAGAGAAGTGAGCACCACAAACTAACTCAACAAGGAGGTTTCTGATGAATATGATGAAGCATAGCAGGCTTGAGCGGTTTCGTCAACTGAAGAAAGAGATTCGGGGTTCAAATGACCACCTGATTGTTGGCATTGATGTAGCCAAGGATAAGCATCACGCCTTTTTTGGCACGGCCACTGGGAAAGCGCTGCTGAGGCGGTTGGTCTTTGAAAACAGCATAGAGGGATTTGAAAAGCTTCTGGTCCAAGCAGAGGCTGTAAAGGTCCGCCACATCCTTAGTGAGGTTGTTTTTGGTCTTGAGCCCACGGCCAACTATCATAAGCCTCTGGCAGAGTATTTGATCAAGCGTGATCAACTGGTGGTTTTGGTGGGTGGAGAGGCGATAAAGAAGAACCGTGTATTGCTGGACGGCCGCTGGGACAGTCATGATACAAAGGATGCGGCCAATGTAGGGGATCTGATCAGTCAGGGAAAATGTCTTTATTATGATTATCCTACCATGCCCTTGAGGGAATTGAGGGGCCTGTTGTCGCTAAAACGCAGACTAAAGAGGCAGGAACACGGGCTGAGGATTCGTATCCGCAATCATCTCATTGCGCAGTACTTTCCTGAATTGGATAGGTACTACGGATTGGGGGGAAGGGAGATCCTGGCTATTGTGAGCTGGTGTCTGAATCCTGCGGTGATTGCCGGGATGGCTTTTGAGCGATTTGCGGCTCTGGTGGCTCCCCGGATGAGGACTGGGGGTCAGAGGAGAAAGTTGGAGGCCATCTGGGCCCTTTCGGCGAACTCTGTCGGATGTGAGGCAGGAAGGATGTTGGAGTTTGAAGCCAAAATAATGGTGAAGGCCTTGAGGCAAGTCAGAGAAGCCATAAGGGTCACGGATGAGAAGATCGAGGAGGTGTGCCTGCAGTTTCCTGAGTATCCGCATCTTCTCAGCATTCCCGGTTTTGGACCTGATGTTTCCTCCAAGGTGCTGGGCGCTATAGGAGATCCTTATCGGTTTAACAATGAAAAACAGGTCCTGAAGATGGCAGGGCTGGATCTGAGCGCTGAGCGCAGTGGGAAGACCTCTAAGAGCGCTGTTCCCGTGATCTCCAAGAAGGGCAAAGCGGATCTTCGTTATGCTCTTTATCAAGCAGCCATGATTGCTTCCATCCGGGACCGCTATGTTGTTGTTTATTTTACCAATAAGCTCCGGGGCAGAGAAAGGGAGAAAGGGATTAAAACCAAGATGAGGGTGAAATTGGCAGCCAAGATGCTGGTCATTGCGTGGAACTTGATGAAGAAAAAGGAGCCCTTTGATCCAAGTTATCTGAGAACTCAATAGAACACCTTTGCTTTCGGCGGGAGAGCCCGTTCACCAACGTTGAGGCTTTAGACCTCGGGCGGGACAATCCAGGGCCTCTCGCTGAACTCTTTAACCTGGATAAGGGATTATAGGTGAGCCTGTCCATGAGGCTATGCCGGATATTGGTAACGATAAGGTAGGGGGTTCGTAGTTAGCGAGAGATCAGCCGAAACAACCAGTGAGTCCCATGTTGGGATTGAAGGATAGATGTGTCCAAATAAACAAGCGACCCTTAACCTATTGATTTTCCGTTATCTCAATTTTCCTCTTGACAGGCGATTATAGGATTGTCCCCTTTAGATGGAGGGATAGTATGAATGAGCAGGATCTGACGTTTCGTGTGGCGAAGTTAGGTGAATGCCGCATCCCCTCGCCTA
>JASFTV010000014.1:0-22020 GCA_050050615.1 Desulfobacteraceae bacterium | reverse complement strand
GGCATCGCGTTGAAACCTTTTGATATTCGCTCCTCCCTGTCCGGCAAGTTTCCCGTCTTTGATATACAAGATCTTGTACTGCAAGTTCCTGAAGCCAAATTTCGTACCGGAAAGAGGGAAATCCTTATTGAAGATATTCGGGCGCAACTTCGAAATGGAATGCTTAACGTTGTGAATAAAACCCTGTGGTTACCCGACGTGGAACTCAGTACTTCCCTGCTGGATAACTTGCGGGTCTCTATGGAGGTGGGCGAGAATGAGCTGGTCATGACGCTCAAGGGAAAAGATACCCGGCTTATAGAATCGGCCATGGCCTTAAACCTTATACCCGCAGGCTGGAGGTTCAGCGGCATCGATTCCATCCAGGCAGGGGCTACACTGAAAAACAAAAGAGACTTGATCGTCACCTCCAAGTTTAGTCTCAATGGACTTGGCTTTGAGAATAAAGAGGGAAACGCTATGGGAGAAGCGATCACTCTGCACGCAGAAGTGAATGGCAGGGCAAACCTCAGGGGCTCTCGCGTTGCCGCCAGCATAAGTCTGGAGGCGATTGGAGGCGAGATCCTCTATGATCGCTTCTATATAGATCTAAGCAAAAATGCAATTTTCTCAGCATGGCAGGGCGAATATGATATTTCAAAAAAATCCCTCCAAATCTCTAAGCTCAAACTCAAGCTGAAAGATATCCTTTCCCTCGATATTCAGGGGGAAGTCCTTCGCGAAGCCGAAGAGAACCGAGTCCTTTTACTTGTGAACATTCCGGTCACCGCATTCAACCCTGCTTTTCGTCATCTCATATTGGAACCCTACAGACGGGAGAAACCATTCCTGAGCCGTTTGAACTTAAAGGGCGCGATTTCCGGAAACCTTGAACTGAATGGTTACGGAACCGATTGGGCCCTCACGGGACATTTCTTCTGGCATGACGGGGAGCTTGTCACCTCTGATGAGACCCTCTCTCTCCGTGGTATCGAGCTTGATCTGCCCCTCTGGTATCAAACTAAGGTGAAAAGTGAGAAGTCACAAGTTACGAGCGCAAAGCAAGAACCATCACTCGTCGCTCCTCATCCGTCCCTGCAAGAGGTGCGAGTCCATGGAAAGCTGTCTATTCGGTCCATGACTCTTCCCCCGCTTCCAAGTCAGTCTTTAGCCATCCCTCTGAATGCTGGCCCAAACCGCTTGTCCATCCTTTCCCCGACCCTGCTCAGATTTCCAGGGGGGGAGGTTGAGGTTGGACCCTTGGTATGTAAAGAGCTTTATCCCCCACTCCCGGCCATCGTCACAAGCTTGAAACTCAAGAAGGTTGATCTGAACCCCTTGCTGTCGAGAATCTGGCCGCGTCCCGTAGAAGGGTTGATTCAGGGAGAACTGGACCCCGTTACCTTGGAAGGGAGTACTCTCCGAACCGAAGGAGAGATGAGAGCGAACGCTTTTGGCGGTAAGATTCTTCTCTCCCGCCTGGGTGGCACCGGTATCTTGACATCCGCCCCCCTGTTTCACTTGGATGCCAATTGGAACGATCTTCATCTTGCGGAGCTCACCAAGGAGACCTCCTTCGGAAAAGTGGAAGGGATTTTGGAGGGGTATATCAAGAACTTGGAGATCGCCTATGGCCAACCCCAACGGTTTGATCTTTTCATGGAAACGGTGAAAAGGAAAGGTGTCCCTCAAAAGATAAGTGTCAGAGCTATAGATAATATTGCCCGAATCGGCGGGGGACAGAGTCCTTTTGTCGGCTTTGCCGGGATGCTTACTTCCTTTTTCAAAGAGTTCCCGTACGAGAAGATCGGTGTGCGAGCGTCCCTTGAAAACGACGTTTTTAGAATAAATGGTACCATCAAAGAGGGCGGAAAAGAGTATCTGGTAAAAAGAGGTGGCTTTTCGGGCGTAAATGTTGTAAATCAAAATCCTGATAACCCGATACGTTTCAAGGACATGGTGAAAACAATCAAGCGCGTGACCTCATCCAGAAGCGGACCTGTGGTCAGGTGAATAAGGGAGGAGGAAGCGAAGATTCTACTTGCTGCTCGCTGTGTAATGAGTTTGACAGCTAGAGCCCATCCGGAAATGGATTTCATTCCTTTGGGCAACAGATCAGTTTCCAATTCAGAAAAGAGGCCATTTCTGGATGGAGACCAGTTAAAGGAGGGAGCAATGAAAAGAGGTTTGAAACCTTTCTTGATGGTGGTTTTATTTACGGCAGTCTTTATCTTTGCCTGCGTCACGATTAACATTTACTTCCCAGCGGAAAAAGTGGAATCCGTTGCAGGTGACATTGTCAAAGAGATCAGGGGTATCGAGAAAGAAAAGCCTTCGAAAGGAGACAAGAGTTCTCTTTCAAAGGAAATCTTGCTGGCTCTTTTGCCCGCATCGGCCTGGGCTGAAGAGGTCACAACCGTTTCCAACCCTACGATCCGCGCCCTGAAAGACAAACTAAAAAGCAATTATCAGCAGATGAAGCCCTTTTACCAGAAAGGCATGCTGAACGAGAACAGGAACGGATACGTCTCCATCAAAACCACCAAGGGGCTAGGCCTCAAGGAGAAAAGGGATCTAAAAGGCCTTGTGGATGCTGAGAATCGATTCCGTGAACAGTTGTACGCAGAGGTGGCCAAGGCGTTAAAGATCGATCCCAGTTTGATAAACAAAGTTGCGGAAACTTTTGCCAAGGAATGGCAAAAATCCGTCAGGTAACGTGGATCAATCAACCGCACCCCCACGCAGAAAAGAACACGGCTTTTGCCCGGCCGGCCTGGCCGAACAAAAGGGTGATTTCGTTAGCAAGAAAGAAACCAGACAGGACACATAAAGCTCAGCTGCTGAACTATCTGAAGGCAACAGGAATTCCAGTTGGGCTTCTCATCAAATTCAGGAATCCAAAGGCAGAAATCAAGAGAAAGGTTCATAATTTACCGGAGGGACAGGCGACAAAATAGTTCCGCTTTCTGCGGAACTATTTTGTCTGCGTCCGTCTGCAATTCGATGATTATGGAAAAGATCGCCCCAGAAACCTACGACAAATACATCAAGGCCTTGATGGATATCAGCCAGGCGATCACCTCTGATCTCTATCTTGAAGATATCCTCAAGTTAATCGTGATGGTGACGGCTAAAGTGACCGGCGTTGAAATCTGTTCATTGTGGCTTATCGATGAAAGTGTGACTTCCAGGAAAATACGTCTCAAAGCGACCCAGGCGATTGATCCTGACTATGTGAAGGACCGATCACTCAACATGGAGGAGGGCGTCGTGGGCTACGTGGCGTCGCGTAACAAACCCCTTATCCTCAAGAATGTTCTGGAAGAGCCCCGATTCAAGGAAAAAGAGATGGCCAGAAAACTAGGCCTGGTCTCCATGGTCAGTGTTCCCATGCACGTAAAAGAGGAGAAAGTCATCGGGGTTCTGAATTGTTTTACTTCCGAGCCCCATGAATTTTCCGAAACTGAGGTCAACTTGGTCACAACAGTGGCCAATCAAGCGGCTATAGCGATCGAAAACACCCGACTTCTGGTCAAAACGAGGGTCATTGAAGAGGAGTTGGCGGCAAGGAAAAAGATTGAAAGGGCCAAAGAGATTCTGATGGTCAAAAAGAACCTGCCTGCAGACAAAGCCTTCCGGTGGATGCAAAAAAAGAGCATGGACACCCGGAAATCGATGCGGGAGATCGCCGAGGCCATTATCATCTCCCAAGATCTATAGTGTTAACCGTTGGAAGTTTTGCCTAATATTCTCTTGTTTTTGACGGTGTTCCCCACTCTAGAGCGCCGAGAGAGCTTGTTATTTTCAAGAAATTCGCTTGACAAATCGGATAGATCTGGCTAAACAGCCTCATCCCCGGCACAAAGGCGTGTAGTGGATTTTTGTTGATGTGACAAAGGCGTCCTGATCCTCTCAAGGGGAAGGGAGCCTTTTTTTGTGTACAAAATTACCATGGGGGGAATCATTATGAACTTACAAAGACCCAACGCAGATGAAGCCGTGCAAACTGGCAATCGCTCTCGGAATGTCGCACCTCAATCCGGCATATGCAGCCGATGTGTTGATGGGTGCCGGGGTGGCTGCGACATGTTTCATGCCGCCTTTCGGGGAAGGGAACTCCTGTATCCACAACCCTTCGGCAGCATCACGGCGGGTGCAGACAAAGATTACCCTGTCGATTATTCTCATTTGAACATCATGGGATATGCCCTAGGAGCAAAGGGAATAGACCCTGATCCTGATAAGGCCACTTTCCCGGCTGTGAACACGGAGACCTCTTTTGGTGTTAACCACAAGGTGAAGATGAAGGTGCCCATATTTACAGGCGCCCTTGGCAGTACCGAGATCGCTCGAAGAAACTGGGAACATTTTGCCGTGGGAGCTGCGATCAGCGGCATCAGCCTGGTTTGTGGTGAAAACGTATGCGGCATTGATCCTGGGCTGGAATTCAACAGCCATGGTAAGGTTAAGTACTCCCCGGAAATGGAGCGCCGTGTCAAAGAATACCGCCGCTATCACGAAGGCTATGGAGACATCCTTGTCCAGATGAACGTTGAGGACACCCGCATGGGCGTCGCCGAATATGCCATCGACAAGCTCGGGATAGAGACCATCGAATTAAAGTGGGGTCAGGGAGCCAAATGTATCGGCGGCGAGATCAAGGTAAGTTCCCTGGACCGTGCCATAGAATTGAAGAGGCGCGGGTACATCGTCACGCCGGATCCTGAGATCCCCGCCTTTCAGGCGGCCTTTAAGGCTGGGCCTTTGAAACAGTTTGAGCGGCACTCCCGTCTCGGTTTCATTGACCAGGAAGGCTTCATGAACGAGGTCGAAAGGGTCAAAAAACTGGGAGCCAAGCGTGTCACTCTGAAAACAGGCGCTTATCCTATGAGAGAGCTGGCCATGGCCATCCGCTGGTCCAGTGATGCCAAAATCGACCTTTTGACCATAGATGGCGCACCAGGCGGCACCGGCATGAGCCCATGGCGAATGATGAATGAGTGGGGCATCCCTTCCATATATCTCCATTCCATGGCCTATGAATTATGTGATCGTCTGGCCAGCAGAGGGGGGTGGGTGCCTGATATCGCCTTTGCAGGCGGATTTTCTTCTGAGGATCATGTTTTCAAGGCTCTCGCCCTCGGGGCGCCTTACTGTAAGGCTGTATGCATGGGGCGGGCTTTGATGATCCCGGGCATGGTCGGAAAAAACGCCCAGAAATGGTTGAGAGGCGAAGACAAAGGGCTCCCCAATTCGGTCGCCAGATACGGGTCCACCAAGGAAGAAATCTTCATGAATTACGAAGTCCTGAAGGAGAAGTACGGCTCTGAGGTAGAAAAAATCCCGTTGGGCGCTATTGGCCTATACAGTGCTACGGATAAGATCAAGGTGGGGCTTCAGCAAATCATGGCCGGATCCAGAAACTGGGAAGTTCAATACATCAGCAGAAAGGACCTCTTCTCTCTGACGGAGGAGTGTGCCAAGGTGACCGGCATTCCCTATATTATGGATGCCTATAGAGAGGAAGCACTTCGGATCATTGATGCCTAGACGCCATTTTGATCGGTTTCTCGCAACTTCCAGGGACGGTTCCCCCCAACCGTCCCTGTTTTCTTATTGAATTCCTAACGGTAGCCCGGCATATCTCCCTGGTCGCAAGCTCCAAATTGACAAGACCATGGAACAAGCGTAATAATAAAGATGGCAAGATTATTTACATTGCCCCGGTATCGTGTCCCAGAAAGACCTTTAAGAGTTTTCCACATGCGAGGTGTTCAATTTCGTTGTTTGCGGGGCGGTCGGGAAGTGCTCTCCTTAGAGCCGCAACATTTCTTCAGGTGGCCTGTGGATGCCCCCAAATCTTTAACCTGCCCGAAGCAGGTTAATAGACGCTCTGGACAGCCCCTTTTCCGGACCGGGTACCGCGGCGGAGGTTTATATGGCCTTAAAGAAGTTTGATCTACCCCATGAAATTTATACGCGCTTTAAGGCTTTTCACGAGCTGATGGCCATCAAGATACGTGAGATCCTGTTGGTCTCGAGTCACTATGATGCTTTCATCATGGAGGAGGACGGAAGTCTTGCATCTAGGATCATTAATGAGTACAGCGGATTGAATTTGAGCCAGCCTCCCAGAGTGACCCGGACCTCTTCCGCCTACGCTGCACTTGAGTGGCTGAATGAGAAAAAGTTCGACATGGTCATTAGTATGCCCCATCTGGATGAAATGGATGCGTTCACGCTGGGTTCGGAAATAAAAAAGCTAAAGCCCGGTCTGCCGGTGATTCTTCTTTCTCACAGCACAAGCGGCATCTATCCTCCCCCGGAAAGCGCGGATTCCAGCGGTATCGACAAAATCTTTATCTGGTCAGGCAATTCGGATCTGCTTCTAGCTCTAGTAAAAAATGCTGAAGACCGCCTCAATATTGATTTTGACACCGAAAAAGCAAGGGTCCGTGTTCTGCTCTTTGTCGAGGATTCCCCGGTCTATTATTCCTCTATTTTGCCCCTCATCTATAAAGAGGTCGTCAAGCAGACGCAGGCCGTCCTCGAAGTGGGCCTCAATGAGGAGCACAGGCTCCTTACCATGCGCGCTCGCCCCAAAATCCTGTTAGCCGGAAGCTATGAAGAGGCTTTGGAGCTTTACCAGAAGTACCACCCTTTTCTTTTCGGCGTCATAGCAGATACCCGCTTGCCAAAGGGCGGTAAACTGGAAGAGAATGCAGGATTTCTTTTCCTCTCTCAGGCCAGGGAGGAAATACCCGACCTTCCTCTTCTCCTCATGAGTTCAGACCCCAAAAACAGAAAAAAGGCGGGAAAGATACCTGCTATTTTTCTCGACAAGAATTCCCCGCATCTTCTTCGAGAGCTACACGACTTTTTCATGAATTATCTGGGTTTTGGGGACTTTGTTTTTCGCATGCCTGATGGTAGCGAAGTCGATCGGGCCTCCAACCTTCGTGAGCTTGAGGAAAAACTCAATCAAATCCCTGATGAATCTCTTTGGTTCCACGCAGGACGCAATCACTTTTCCAACTGGCTCATGGCCCGTTCCGAGATTGCGCTTGCCTCCACATTTCGGGAGGTTCAAGCTTCCGAATTCTGTGATGCGGGTGAGATGAGGGAATACATCGTCTCCAACATCCATACGTTGCGTAAGTGGCGTCAAAAGGGTGTGGTTGCCCAGTTCAGAGCTTCCCACTTTGATCCGGATGTGAATGATTTTGTCAAAATTGGCCAAGGGTCTTTGGGCGGTAAGGCGAGAGGCCTGGCATTCATGTCCGCCCTACTCCAGGAAGATCCAGAGATTCTTGAGACATATCCGGAAGTCAATATTGAAATTCCGAAAAGCTTGGTCATTTGCACCGATGGCTTTGATTCTTTTGTGGCTCAGAATCGCTTGGAGCAATATGCCAAGGAAGATTTTACTGATGAGAGAGTGACAGAGGGCTTCTTGAACGCGGAAATGCCGGAGTGGCTGACCAAACAACTTGAAGCCTACTTGGCTCGGGTCAAATACCCCCTCTCTATCCGCTCGTCCAGTTTACTGGAAGATGCACAGTTCAAGCCTTATGCCGGGCTTTATCAAACCTACATGATTCCTAACAACCACCGCGAGCTCTCTGTCCGGCTTCAACAGCTCATCACGGCCATAAAGCTGGTCTATGCTTCAACCTACTATGAAGGTCCAAAGACATTTTCCCGAAGTGTTTCAACACAGCCTCAGCTTGAGGCCATGGCGGTCATCATCCAGCAATTGACCGGGGAGGCATACGGAGAATTTTTCTACCCCGCCCTTTCCGGGGTGGCCCAATCCCACAACTTCTATCCTGTCTCCCCTATGAAATCCGACGAAGGCATAGCCCTTGTTGCCCTTGGATTGGGGAAAACCGTTGTGGAAGGGGAAAGGGCGTTGCGATTCTCCCCCAGATACCCAAACATGTTGCCGCAGTTTTCAACCGTTGATGACATTTTGACAAATTCCCAGCGCTCTTTTTACGCTCTGAGAATCAAAAATTATCCAGAAGATCTCAAGTTCGGAGAATATTACAACTTGGAGAAAAGAGAACCTGATGATGCAGAAGAAGAATTCCCTGTTAGGACCCTCTCCAGCACCTATGTCCCTGAAGAACACCGCATAAGGGATGTGGGCTCTGTTTCTGGATATAGAGTTCTAACCTTCGCCCAGATACTCAAATATAACCTTTTTCCCTTGCCCAAAATATTGTCCGATTTCCTGGAGCTGGGACGAAAGGGTATGGGGTGCCCCATTGAAATAGAATTCTCAGTCAATCTTAGTTCCAACAGAGAACGCAAGCCCGAGTTCTTTTTTCTCCAGATCAGGCCCATGGTCGGTGATGAGTATCGTTTTGATGTGCAGATCACCTCACAGGAATTTGAAGATGCGTTCTGTCGTTCCTCACAGGCTCTTGGGAATGGAAAGAACGAGGAAATCGCGGATATTGTTTATGTCAAGCCGGATGATTTTGCGACTGAGGGTACTTTGCAGATAGCAGAACAGATTGCTCAAATAAACGCCGCTTTGCTAAAAGAGAAGCGACCGTATCTGCTCGTGGGCCCGGGAAGGTGGGGATCCGCTGACAGGTGGCTTGGGATACCGGTTCAATGGAAGAATATCTCAGGGGTCCGCGCCATGATCGAACTCAGAAACGATAAAATAAAGGCTGATGCTTCGCAGGGATCTCATTTCTTCCAGAACATCACCTCTCTCGGCATTCATTATGTCACCGTCACAGAAGACGCCGGTTCGGAGGACTATTTTGACTGGCAATGGATCGGTTCCCTGCCTGCCGTGAGGGAAACGACGTTCTTACGTCACGTTCGACTAGAAAAGCCTTTCATGCTGAAGATTGACGGCAGGTCATCCCGGTGCGTTATGGTTGCAACTTGAAAAGGAGTGCAAAATTTTGCTGTTGCGCATTCAATAGAAAATGAGCAAAATACCTTTATCACTTTTGCCTGTGTACCCATGTGGGTGTTGATGGTCACGAGGCTTTTCGATGAGTTGAGGCAATGGCACTCGAGTCAAGACTGAATTCGGAATATCTAAACAGACAGGAGGATATCTATGCCAGACATTTTAGGCTTGGTAAAAGCGAGAGATCCGGGTGAAAAGGAGTTCCATCAGGCTGTGCAAGAGATCATGGAGACGGTGAAACCGGTGCTGGATCGGCACCCCGAATACCGTGAAACGGGCGTATTGGAAAGAATCGTGGAACCTGAACGCGTGATTATCTTTCGAGTCCCCTGGATGGACGATCAGGGGCAGGTACAAGTCAACAGAGGATTCAGGATAGAGATGAACAGTGCCATTGGGCCTTACAAAGGCGGCCTTCGTTTTCACCCGTCGGTAAACCTCAGTATTCTGAAGTTCCTGGCCTTTGAACAGGTCTTTAAGAACGCCCTCACCACCCTGGCCATGGGGGGCGGTAAAGGGGGATCCGACTTTGACCCAAAAGGCAAATCGGATAATGAAGTGATGCGGTTCTGTCAGAGTTTCATGGCGGAGCTGTTTCGTCATATCGGTCCGAATACGGACGTTCCAGCCGGCGACATCGGTGTGGGCGCCAGAGAAATCGGGTACCTCTTTGGCATGTACAAGAAATTGGCCAACGAATTCACCGGCGTTCTGACCGGAAAGAGCCTCAATTGGGGAGGAAGCCTCATCCGCCCCGAGGCCACGGGGTACGGCTGTGTCTATTTTGCCTCTGAAATGCTGGTCAGCAGGAACGACATGCTTGAAGGCAAAACCTGTCTGGTATCCGGTGCTGGAAACGTCGCTCAGTATACAACGGAAAAAATCATAGAGCTGGGCGGTAAGGTCGTCACCCTCTCAGATTCATCCGGCTATATTTACGATGAACAAGGCATAGACAGGGAGAAGCTCGAATTTGTCAAAAGGCTCAAGAACGTCAGACGAGGCAGAATCAGAGAGTATGTGGATAAATATTCTCAGACGGTTTACACTGAAGCGGATTCCACCCTGGACTACAATCCACTTTGGAATCATAAATCAGACTGTGCCTTCCCGAGCGCGACGCAGAACGAAATCAACGGAAAGGATGCTCAAAACCTGGTTAATAACGGGGTTACGCTGGTCGCTGAAGGCGCGAACATGCCCTCCACACCTGAAGCAATCGATATCTTCTTAGATAACAAACTCCTTTACGCTCCAGGAAAGGCGGCCAATGCCGGAGGCGTGGCCGTGTCGGGGTTGGAAATGGCCCAGAACAGCATGCGGTTGAGCTGGCCGAAAGAAGAGGTGGATAGCCGCCTTAAGATGATCATGAAGAGCATTCATCAGACCTGCATGGAAGCAGCTACTGAGTATGGTCAACCCGGAAATTACGTCGCAGGGGCCAACATCGCCGGTTTTGTAAAGGTCGTCAATGCGATGTTGGACCAGGGGCTGATTTAGGCGTTCGTTGAGAAGACTCACTTGATAGATTTGCAAACAGGGGCTTTGGCATCCCATAGTCGAGGAAAGGAGGGGCTTATGTCAATCAATTGGGGACCATACTTCATCGTCCCTTCGGAGGCGACCAAGCGGTTTTCCGGAATTGTTGTGCTCCGTGAGAATTTCGATGAACCTCTTTTGCGAAGTGAACTAGAAGCGTTCGGCTTCTCGGGAGCTGTCATCAGAGTCACAAATCCCTGGTACTATCGCAGGAAAGGTTCGGACACCTGGATCAAGGTCGGGGAATCACAAGATCAGGCTGAGAATTTCCCTGTCAGGTGGGATACATCCAAACTGGAAAACGGGCAATACGAAGTGTTAGGACTGATGCATGTCTTTGTCAAAGGGGAGAAGGAAGAAAACATTATCGCCCGGCAGAATATTGTGGAAGTGATGATTGAGAATTAGTGCCATGTCCCAGAGATAACCTTAATAATTTTCGACATGCCAGATTTTAGATTTGGCTGTTTGAGCGGCCGCCGGGGGGTCTCTCCGCAGAGCCGCAACCAACATTCGCCCTGGGCCCTTTCAACGGCACCAAGCTCATAATAGTCGCCTCGAAGCAGCCCCAAAGGATGAGCATTGTTGCAACCTTGATCTTCTGTGCCCGCCCGCCTCGCGCTGGCGGGCGGGCCTGTCCGGGGCGTCTATTAAAGATTTGGGGGCGGCCACAAGGCACCTGACGAAATGTTGCGGCTCTGCGAAGAGACCCCCCGGCGGCCCTCAACAGCATGAATCCTCCTATCCTTAATAAGGACATATTAAGGTTATTTCTGGGACACGATACTAGGTGCTTCGATTCGCAAAGACCACAACCTATTTTCATGAATATGACCTGTGTGATTGCTCATTGCATGCGTTAGAACCTATGAAAATGGCCCTATCATGGAAAGCATCGGCATTAACGGCACAGATATCTGCGCAAAGGGTGGGCAGCGTTCAAGGGTGGTATGAAACAGTCCGATATTGCAAGGCGCCGAAGGGCTTTGGAGACATCCTGAAAATTATACAACTATCCTAAGTGATGATAGATAAAATACTTTCTCTTATGTGAGCCATCTCAGATTCTTCGTAGATTTTTTGACCGCTCGGATCTCTGACGTAAAAGACGCCGGTCATCTTTTCTCTGTCACTGTTCACCTTTGCAAACCTGATATCCAGGCCTAGAGAGAAGAGCTCCTTTGCCACATCATAAAGCAGGCCAGTCCGGCTTCCTCCGCTGACCTCGATAATCGTAAAAAAGTCGGACGCCTGGTTATCAATTCTGACCCTTTTTTGGGGATGCGTGTACGCGGTTTTCCGCTTGAGAATCATACGAGCCTTCTTGTTGATCAAATCATCGAGAGGGAGCTGCTCCTCAATAGCCTGAACAGCGTCATTATAGACCTTCTTCCACATTTCTTCTTCTCGATAGGGATCGAGAGGATTGGTGACCTCATAAGTGTCGAAGGCAAGGCCATTTTTAAGCGTGAAGATATTGCCTGAAAGCACCATCATGTTGTTCAGGGTGAAAACGCCCACCATCTTGCTGAAAAGACCCGGCCTGTCGTAGGTACACAAAATGACCCTCGTTACTGGTGCGTCCTTTAGCTTCTGCAGGGTCCATGAAAACCTCTGGCTCCCCATGCTCAGGGCGAGGCGGAAGTGTCGGTCCATGTCCTCCAAAGGGGTATTTAGAAAATATCGGGTGGACACCTGATCCATGAGCGTCATAATATTATTGTTGGGAAAGTCTGACCTTAAGCCTTTGTACAATTCCTTTCTGTGCTGTTCCACCCTTTTCGTTGCATCCGGGGAGGCCAGTGTGCCTCTTTCCAAAATGCGCCTCACCTTAAAAAACAGCTCGATGAGGAGGATAATCTTCCAGTCGCTGCTAGCCATAGGGCCTGTGGCAAGGCTGTCCGCAATGGTCAGCAGAAAAAGCAGTCTTAGGTTTTCTAGGTTCTCTATGGTCTGCGCAGCTTGAACAGAGGTCTTTTCCTCATTCAGATCCCTCCTTTGGGAGACATTCACCATGAGCAGATGATGTCTAACCAAAAATGGGATCACCTCCAGGGCATCGCCGCTAATGCCTAGTCTTCCCAGTATCCTCGGGATAAGGGCAGCCCCTTTCGAAGCGTGGTTTCCTTTGTAACCCTTTCCGATGTCATGAAGCAAGCAGACCAAAAAAAGCCAATCAGGATGCTCCACCTCACTGAAGATCTCTTTGAATAACGGCCAGCGATCATCATAGGATCCTTTTGAAATGGCATAGGCCACCTCTAGGGTCTTCAGAGAATGAAGGTCCACCGTCTCCACATGATAGTAGCTGAATTGCGCCAGGTTCCTTATCTTCTTGAATTCGGGTATAAAAAGGCTGAGCAAGCCAATTTCTAGCGCTAGCCTGAGGATTTTCGGATTCTTGGGTTTCAAAACAAGATTCAAGAACAATTCTTTTGCCCCAGGCATGTCAACGAGCCTTGTCCCCTCATTCCCCACCTTTTTGGTTGCCTCCCAGATAAAACCCGAGCCAAGGAAAAGCCCTCTTCGGTTCGCTTCATCAAAGCCTTTGAGAACCAGGAGCGGGTTTCGAGGAAGTAGGCTCTCACCTTTCAAAACGATATTGTCTTTCACAATTTGGAAATCTGAGGGAAGCCTATTAGGCGTTGGTTCGATAGGACGGGGATCGATGATATCCATCGCCTTCATGCGGAACTCCTCACTGCCATATCGGATGCGATTGAGGTGTAGATGAAGATTTCGCATGAATCTTTCAGGTCCGGTATTGTTTGCACTATCCTTGTAGCCCAGACTAATGGAGATCTTCTTCTGGAAAGGCAGCAGAAGCCGATCTTCCCTCCTGCCTCCTGCGAACAGGTGGAGATGGTTTCTGACCTTCAGCAAAAAGCTTTCGGAATGATGGAGTTTATCTAAACGAAAGTGGGAAAAGACAGGATATCGTTGGATGTCTCTGAGACTTCTGGACTTGAAGTATATCTTGGCCATCCAGGACATCAAATGAAGGTCCCGGAGCCCACCGAGTCCCTCTTTGATGTCAGGCTCTACGAAATAGTCGTGGCTACCGTACTTCTCCGATCTCTTATCATGATAGATCAAGAACTGTTTGAGCAGGGACCTCTTTTCCCGATCGATCTTTGACCAAAAGGCCGTCTCAAAGAGCCGAAAGAAGGCTCGGGACCCCAATAGAAAGCGGGCGTCCATGGCAGAGGTCAGGAACCGAAAATCGCTCATGGCCAAGCGCACGCATTCCTGAACCGTCAAAACAGAATGTCCAACTTCAAGCTTGGCATCCCACAAAGGGTAAAGAACCCGAGATAAGATCTCACTCATCTCGGGTGAAAGCCTGCCCTGGTGAATGACCAGGAGGTCTACATCTGAGCCAAGGCAGATCTGCCGTCTCCCATAGCTGCCTAAGGCGGCCAGGGCGATGCGTTCCTCGGCGATCTCCCTTGCCCTCTCCTTGATGCCGGCTGCAAGAAAGAGGGAACGGATGAACCGATCCATAAGATCGGCATATTTGCGGGTTCCAAGAAAACCTGAACTTTGATTCAGGCCTTTATGAATAAGGGCATGTTTTACTTCAACAAAATCCTGGACGATTTGTTGTGAATCGACCAAACTTCTAGATGGCGGCCTCGTCCTCTTCTCCTGTTCTTATACGGACAGCCTTTTCCACAGGGACGACAAATATCTTTCCATCCCCAATCTGCCCGGTGTAAGCATTCTCTTTAATCGCATCAATCACCCTAGGCACCATATCCTTAGGTACAACCACCTCGATCTTCATCTTGGGAAGGAAATCTACCACATACTCCGCTCCCCGATAGATCTCCTTGTGCCCCTTTTGTCTCCCAAAACCTTTCACTTCGGTGATGGTCATA
Source organism: Desulfobacteraceae bacterium (assembly GCA_050050615.1). Taxonomy (GTDB): domain Bacteria; phylum Desulfobacterota; class DSM-4660; order Desulfatiglandales; family HGW-15; genus JASFTV01. The sequence continues at coordinate 7,683 of JASFTV010000014.1, read as the reverse complement.
CCGCTGACGCCGAGATCCAGGATTGCCTCCTTCACCTCGTCCAGCTTAAAGGGTTTGATGATGGCTTCGATCTTTTTCATGGAAACCTTCCTTTTGAAATCACTAACATATTGAATTTAATCCAAAACATCCCTCTTGACAGTCCCTTCTTGGCCCTCGGAAATCTCCGCCACCATACCAAGACTTTTATTCAACGGTGACCATCGGCTGCGAGTTCAAATTTCTCCAGGGTGCTTATGGTAGTCATTAGCATATGATCGTATTCGCTGGGCACCCTCTTGTCAATGCTCATCGTCAATGGGGGCAGGTAGGTTTTGTGGACACACGGCAAAATCACAAAGTATTTCTCAGCTCGATGGGCTCGCTTTGTCGTAGCGTTCGCCTTTCTCGCCGGGTATCGCCCTTCAAAAGCGTTCAATGAGGGAGCCTCCTCCCGCATCGCGGCAGGCCCGGCAAGGTCCCTCGAAGGGGGCTCAAGGGATAAAGCCTTTTCTGAAATGACTGGTGGGAGGCCTTCGTCATTTCAAGGGGTTACGGAATGGGGGACCCCCTGGCTCCGTTCCGAAGGAACGGAGAACAGGGAGGCCTCACCCGTCCGTAACCTGTTGAAATGACCAGGCCGGGAGCCTTGAAATGCAAGAAAAGGCTTTATCCCTGAGCATCCCAGTCGAACAAAATAACCCTATCTACACATCCCCCGCATCGCTAGAACCTATCCAGGTCCTCTACCAAAAATGGAGCGCTTAATGACAACTAGACATCGTCCAATCAATCACGAGACATGGCCTTCAGGACCAGTTCCGTTATGTCCATGACATTGAGATCAATCTTCTGTCTTCTTGCCCTGGACTTTATAGTCCTGACACATTGTTGGCAAGAGGTCACCACAGCGTCGGCACCGGCTCGCTCAATCTCTTCGATCTTTTTCTGAGCCACCATCCCTGAGAGATTCCCATCCGCCATCTCCACATTGCCGCCGCCTCCGCAGCAGACACTTTTGGCTCGGTTGTTTTCAAGTTCTAACAGGGTAAGTCCAGGTATGGCTTTCAGTATGCGCCTCGGTGCATCAAAGACACCTCCATTTCTGCCCAAATCACAAGGATCATGGTAAGTCACGGTGGCATTCATCTCCTTGAAAGAGAGAGCGCCATCTTCAATCAGTTTTTCTATGAACTGGGTGTCATGTAAGCGTTCCAAGTCGGTATCATAGTATTCGTTCCAGGTTCTATGGCAGGAGGGGCAGGAAAAAACCACGCTTTTGGCCCCCAGCGCTTTCACTTTCTCCAGATTGTGCTCCATCAACTCTTGCATCTTTTCGGGAACACCCGCACCGATGAGAGGGAACCCGCAGCACCATTCCTCACCGCCCAGGATTGAGAAGTCCACACCCGCCGCGTCCATAATCCGGACAAGGTTTTGAGGGATTGTCTGAACCATGGGGAAAAAGGAGGCGACACAGCCCACAAAGTACGCCACTTCTGCCTGGTCTTTCTCGTACAGATGTTCGGGGAGGTCTTTCAGGAAATCCCGCCACTCTCCCCGTTCCTCGTTATCCTCATCAGCAATGTTACGGTTTTGAGTGACCGAGCGTACCACCTCTTTCATCATAGGGTGAAGGCCCTTCTGCTTCGCAATCTCTTCGCGCATTCCCAAAAACACTTTCTTAAGCTCCACCCCGCTTGGGCAGGTCACTGAACACGCCCCGCAAAGGAGGCACTTTGCAAAGATATCCCGATAGTGGTCGCTCAGATCCAGGTCCCCTCGGCTGTAATACCTGGCCAACTGAATCTTCCCCCTTGGCGTGTACTTCTCCAGCAGCAATGCTTTACATACAGGGCAGGTCCCTAGGCACAGACCACACTTAATGCACTGATCGAACTCTCCTGTAATCTGATTTAGTTCCATTTTCTCCTCTTACACTTTAGTATCATTCAAAAGGACTGGCATCGGAGCACGCTTTCACCTTAACACCCAAATGGAGACCATGACCTTTCTCGAAAGGGGATATCTCACGAAAAAATCCTGCCGGACCCTGCAGTGGCCGGAAATTCAGGGTTCCTGCCCGCCACCTGCCCGCCAGTGCCAGGCCTTGGCAGGCGGGTCGCTCTCGCTCAGGCGAGGCGGGCGGGTACGCCCGGAAACACCTGGGAATCTCCCGTGCACAGGTCAAACCCCGAATTTCCGGTCACCCCCCAACAGCAAAATAGATACCCCTTGCCTCCGGCCTGGAAGCCTACGGGCTAGAAGCAGGCCCGGAGGGAGAAAATGATCAAGGTCGAAAAAGAATTTGTGCATAGGGAACCTATTCTATGGCAACTCATTTGAACCTCACGCATTGTTTCGATCATAGATTGAAAGGAAACTGCCCGGATTCAGGATGCTGTTGGGATCAAAGACCTTCTTGATCCCCCGCATGATCTCTATCGCGCTCTCGTTGAATTCCATGTCCATGAACCGATTCTTGGCAATACCGATACCATGCTCTCCAGAAAGGGTGCCGCCCATGGCCATCGCTGTCTCATACATCTCCTCCAACGCCCTGTCGATGCGAGCCACCTCATCGGCGTCCCGAAGGTCGGTCATGATGAGAGGGTGGAGATTGCCGTCGCCTGCGTGAGACAGCACACCGATTTTGAGTTGATACTTGTCGGCAAGCTCAACAATCTTCCTGATAATCTCAGGGAGTCTTTTGACCGGCACCGTGGCATCCTCGACGATGCAATTGGGTCTTAAGCTCGCCACAGCGCCAAAGGCCGACCTTCTCGCTTGCCAGAGCTTCTCTGCTTCTTCTGCGGTGCTGGCCCTTTCTACTTCGACAGCACCCCTCTCCTTACAGAACTTCTCGATCCTTTCCCCTTGTGCTTCAACCAACGAGGCCTCACCATCGACCTCGATGAGGAGTAACGCCTGAGCGTCCTTGCGAAACTGGGCCCCGCCGTAGTTTCCGATCACATCAAGGATGACCTTGTCAATCAGCTCCAGGGTGGTGGGCACGATACCGGAGCCGATGATGGCTGAAACCGCTTTTGCCGCATCGTCAAGGTCCGAAAAAATGGCTTGAAGGGTCGCCTTCGAAGGCGGCAATGGAACCAATCGAACCGTGATCTCAGTGATGATTCCCAAGGTTCCTTCTGAACCGCACATGAGCCTGGTAAGGTCATAGCCGCTCACGCTTTTTAGGGTCTTCCCGCCTGTTCTGATTACTTCTCCCGTGGGTAGGACGACCTCTAGACCCAAGAGATAGTCCCTTGTCACACCGTACTTTACGCCTCTGGGACCTCCGGCATTTAGGGCGACATTTCCGCCAATAGTGGAAACAAACATACTGGCCGGGTCTGGTGGATACATGAGACCGTATTGGGTCACCGCCTTTTGCAAGTCCGCGTTTACCACACCGGGCTCAACAACAGCGCACATGTTTTCGGAATCGATTTCCAAGATGTTGTTCATCCGGTGAAAGGCCATAATCAGGCCTCCTTTCTTCGCTACCGATCCACCGCAAATATTGGTTCCTGCACCCCTGGGCGTGATGTATATCAGTTCCCGATTCGCAACCTTCATGATCTCGGAAATCTCTTCCGCACTTCCCGGGATAATCACCCCATCCGGTTTGAATTCCGGCAAAAAACCATCGTAGGAATAGGTGGCGAGATCCTCTGGACTGTCAAGAAACCAGTCCGCTCCAACAATGGCCCGGAACCCATCCGCCATCGTTTTTGAAATCATTCTAAGTCTCCTTTGATCAACATTTTTCTCTTTTGTCTCCTCTTTGGTGCTTATTGTTTTAAGTGATCATAATGCTGCCTCATGGCCAATCCCATCACCGATCTGTTTCATAACGCTAAAGTGGTACGGAATAACTAAGTACTACCCTAATGCAACGGGAGGTAAATCCCCTGACTCATCAAAAGCCAAAGGTCCCAAGTCTTCCAATAGCTTTAGGTCGTCTCTTCCCTGGAGCTCGTCGAGCAAGGCATCGGAGATATCCAGCCCGGCAATTTCCAGTGTATTTTTGATATGAACGATTCGCACCGCTTCCGGCTTTACAGAACCGATGGTCGTCAAGGCGGCGTCGATCGCCTCTTTGTCTGTCGGCAGTGCCAGGGGAGTTCTTCCTTTCTCCGGGGTCATACCCGCGATGCTGTTGGTGGCCGTGGCTCGAGCGTCAATCTTATCTGCAAGCCTCTGAGTTGTATAGTCGGCCAAACCAACGCCGATGGCATTCCCGTGCGATTCGTCAGCCAAATCCAGCACCACGATTCTCGTAATCCTTGGATGATCTGGCTCATTCTCACCGATAAACATGATCCTGCCAACGACATTGGTATCCATCCCAGTGCCGCTGATGTTTTTGCCCATTTCATCCACAATCAGAATATCTATTCTGTCAAAGGGGAGTCTTGCCATGAGCCTTCTGGCTTCAGCCAACAGCTTTTTCTCTTCCTTTAAGAATTGCGACGGAAGGAGTGCACGCATAAAGGCTGTCTCATCGTAAACGTTTTCAATGAGCCCTATGCCGAAAAGCACAGGCAGCTTTTCCAGGATGATCCTGCCGATTTCCGGGATGACCTCACGATAGCCATAATGAACCGTCTGTTTGTGGACCTCCAGGCACCCTTTATGTTTTCCCAGCCCGATGGCCAACATCTTTATCAGTCCGCTCTCGATGGGCCCTTCAAATTCGGTATGAGGTTTGATTCGGTTCACCACAACAACGCCATCGGCCTCTGCGGCCTGTTTATCCACGAGAACCGGAAACCCGAAACGAGATCTCCCGATTTCCACGACTTCCATCGAGGAGACGATGGGAGCGCCTACAAGCTCTTCGGTGATATTGAGGCTTTTCAGAATCTCCGCTTGGCCCTCTGCGGTCCCCCCGCCGTGGCTACCCATGCTGGGAACGAGAAAAGGTTCGGCCCCATTCTCTCTTAGGATGTGAACAAGGTGCTTCAGGATCAGGTCAATGTTGGCTATTCCGCGACTGCCCGCGGTAATGGCGATGCGAGCCCCTGCCTTTATCCGGGAGCTTATCTTTATGGATTCCAGCTCCTCGGTCAATGTCTTCTCAATACTCTCTACCTTTGGGACATCCAAAATCTGACGTATTCGGTACATGTTCGGGTAATTCATGTTCCATCCACCTCTCATTAGAAACGTGACCTTACTTGATCATCAAGCCCGGCAGAGATGTCATCAATTATAGGAAAACGATGTATAGCATGAGTCCAGTGATATGAAGCGCGACAAACGGAAAAACAAAGGGAACAAGGTCCATAATACCAGTGACCTATCCATGAATTCTACTTGAAGGGGAATGAGGAACCCGCCATCCGCGGGCTTACCCTGGTCGAAGAGTTTCTCTCGGCAACAGGTGCGCATCAGGGAGCTAAGAGGTTTGATTTACTCTGAGTTGATGCAACTCGCCCCACAACCATAGTTTCTAGGGGTCCGCTTACATCATTCACATTAGTCAGGCAAAATTTCGACGCCCTCACGGCACGGGCACATGCATCACCCAGCACGCGCCTTCAGGAGCATCATCCAGGCCCACTTCCTAGCCTCCTCCAGGTCGCCCTCGTCTGGATGGCTTGCAGCGCTTTGCGCCTCCAAGGCCCAGGACCTGTGTTCAGGCCTTTTCATGAGATTTTCTAGCATACTCGATTTCACTTTCCCGCGGCATCCGAATGTCCCGAGCACCTGCCGCTTTGGGGTCAAACTGAAAGCATCATAGAAAGCTGTAACGGCTAACTCTCCCCCGCGAAGCGAGCCGTGGGTTGCAAAAAAGGCAATCTTTTTACCTTCAGGAATTTTCCTCAGGAACTGTCCGACTTTGGCTGGAACGCTGTGTTCTTGAACCGGAAAACCAACGAAAAACAGGTCGTAATCTGCTAAATCGCCGATATCCTTGATGGGGACGATCTCCTTCTCCACGAAACCAATCCGATCGTGAATAGCCTGGGCCACCTTCTCTGTATTGCCAGTCTCCGAATAGTAAGTCACCAGTACCTTCATTACCCCCTCCTTTTAGAGAAAATTTCCTTGGCAGTCTTACAGAATTTCCTTAACCATTGCAAGAACTTTGTAACGCCTTGTCTTTGGGTGCTTTTCCAGGTTCAGACCCTTCCCAGGCCGTGCAAACCGAAATGGATGAATTTCGTTTCCCTACCGAAAAGGTTTCCAAAAGAACTGCTTTTCTGGCAGACCCTGGGGCTAAATACTTTCAGATGGTGAGTCCTCTTTTTAAACAGAAAGATTGGCTTGGGCCTGACCCGTTGCGCTGGCCAGGTCTTTTTCATGAGGAGATCAAGGGAGCTTGTTTATGGATTCACTCAGATTCAGATTGCGAATGTTCATGATTGTTTTCTTTGCCGTCATGATGCTCGGCATCATAAGGTTTCATGGCCATTGAGAAGCTGTCGCCTCTGGATGCCCTATATTTCACCCTCGTCACGGTGACCACTGTCAGATATGGGGACATCCACCCGGGCAACCCATGTGGGCAAAGGACCGGCTATTCTTCTCATCATAGGCCTTCATGGCAGAGCCGCAGGATTCTGACCTGGCCCTAAAGACCGGGCTTCTAGGATCCAGTCAAGTTCGAGAAGAGACCTGAAAGGCTATGGACTTCTATGGACCCACGGGAGATTGCCCAGGTCAACGTTGCCGCCCGACAGGATGATGCCAACACGTTTCCCAGAGAGATCTATGCGCCCGGTCAATATAGCCCCCAGAGGAACGGCCGCAGACGGCTCCACGATCAACTTCATTCTCTCCCAGATGCAGCGCATGGCTTCAACAATGGCTTCTTCGCTCACCGTGACAATCTCATTGACGCATCTTTGGATAATAGGAAAGGTGAGATCGCCGAGGGAGGTGCGAAGTCCGTCAGCTATGGTGTTAGGATTATCTGCCGGGATAATTTGACCACTTTCTAAAGAGCGGTACGCATCGTCGGCCTGTTCAGGTTCTGCACCAATCACAAGCGCACGGGGCGACATTGAGCTAACCGCAATGCCTGTTCCGCTGAGTAAACCACCGCCCCCAACGGGCGCCATCACCACGTCAAGGCCCTCAATATCTTCACATAGCTCAAGGGCCGCAGTGCCCTGGCCTGCAATAATGCGATGATCATTATAAGGGTGGATAAATGCGGCTCCGGTGCGATCCAGTACCTTGGTAAGACCCTGCTCACGCGCCTCCAGGGTCGGTTTGCAGAAAGATATCTCCGCCCCATAGCCGACCACCGCCTTTCTTTTCACCTCCGGCGCATTTTCGGGCATGATCACGTAGGCCGGGATGCGTCGCCACCGGGCTGCCAGGGCCAAAGCCGCAGCATGGTTCCCCGAAGAATGGGTGGCAACGCCCTGTTTGGCATCCGAATCGCTCAGGGAAAGTACGGCATTACTTGCCCCACGAATCTTGAAGGCGCCCACCTTTTGAAGGTTTTCACCTTTAAAGAAGAGAGACGCACCACACATCTCATCAATACTCTTGCATGTGAAAACAGGCGTGCGATGGACAAAAGGCGCAATTCTTCTGTGAGCTTGTCTAATTTTTTCCAATGTCGGTTGCTTTCGCAAAAGATACCCTTATCTTTGAAAAATAACTGAAGTATCCGGTTATCGAGAAACTATAATTTGGAGCACTACCATGTCAAGCCTGACACTTCTCAACCAGCGAAAA
>JASFTV010000013.1:0-22131 GCA_050050615.1 Desulfobacteraceae bacterium | reverse complement strand
GAGATCTCAATTTTGACCCCGGCAAAATGTTGCTGCCCGGCCAGTTCTCTCTGAAAGATCTCCTCGTGTTGAACTTGCTTAGAGATCGTCTCTCTGTACACAACCTGGGGTTTTCCCTGATTGGTACCTACGAAGAACTCCCTCTTCAACCGACGGACGAGGATCTCCAGGTGAAGCTCTCCCATGCCGGATATGACCGTCTGCCCCGTCTCTTCATCAATCTTGAATCTGAAGGTAGGATCCTCATCAGAGAGTTTTTCGAGAGCCTCCATGAGCTTGTCCTGATCCTGAACGATTTTCGACTCTACAGCCATGGAAATGACCGGGGTATCAAACTGGATCGGTTCGAGCAATATGGGGCGATCCTCACTACAGAGGGTGTCACCGGTGGTTGTCAGCTTCAAACCCATCACGGCCAGGATATCACCAGCCGAAACGCGGTCAATCCGTTCTCTTTTATTAGAGTGCATCTTCAATAGCCGGGCCAGTTTTTCCTTGACTTTCTTCCCCGGGTTATAGACCGTCTCCCCCGCCTTGGCCGAGCCGGAGTAGACCCGTATGTAAGTCATCTTCCTGCCCTGATCCATGATCACCTTGAAGGCCAGGGCTGAGAAAGGGCCTTTGTCCGTTGCTGGCCGTGAATCCTCCTTGCCGGTAGAGGGCACATGTCCTTCAATGGGTGGTACGTCCATGGGCGAAGGAAGCCAATCCACGATTGCATCAAGGAGGGATTGAATGCCCTTGTTCCGCAGGGCGGCACCGCAATAGATGGGAACGAGTTGCAATTTGATGGTGGCATCCCGGATGGCTCGCTTGAGCTCCTGCGGATCTATCTCTTGCTCTGAGAGATATTTATCCATGATCAGATCGTCCTTATCGGCCAGGGTCTCCAGGAAGATCTCCCTGTATTTGGTCGCTTCTTCCATGAGTTCTGAAGGTATGGGGATCTCTTGATATTCGGCCCCAAGGGTTTCTTCTCCCCACACGATCGCCTTCATCTTAAGGAGATCAATAACCCCCTTGAAGGTGTCTTCAACGCCCCAAGGCAGCGTGGCGATCAACGGTGTGGCCCCAAGGCGTTCCTTGATCATCTCAACGGCCTGATAAAAGTCAGCGCCGATCCGATCCATCTTGTTGATGAAAGCGATTTTGGGGACCCTATACCTATCAGCCTGGTGCCATACCGTCTCCGATTGGGGTTCAACCCCTCCCACAGCGCAGAACACACCGATGGCGCCATCCAGGACCCTCAAGGATCGTTCCACCTCAATGGTAAAATCCACATGGCCGGGTGTATCAATGATGTTGATGTTATGGCCTCTCCAATCACAGGAGGTCACGGCAGAGGTTATGGTGATACCCCTCTCCTTTTCCTCCAGCATCCAGTCCATGGTCGCTTCACCATTATGGACCTCTCCCATCCTGTGGACCCGGCCGGTATAATAGAGGATCCGTTCCGTGATGGTCGTCTTTCCTGCGTCAATATGCGCTATAATGCCGATATTGCGCGTTCTTGTGAGTTTTTGCGAAGACATCACAAAAGCCAAAGATCATTAAATCTCTTTAGGATCCGAAGGTTCCCTCTTTTCCTGATACTGAATGCCCTATTCCGACTTAATAAAGGAAACGTCTTTAGCCTGCAGGAAATGTATCATCCAGTATCAAGCACCCCTGCATGAAGAAAGCGTCCGTTGGGTTAAGACAAATAGAATATGGTCCCTGATCTGTACGCACCCTTAACATGAAGCGTCAATCTATGGTATCTCGTCTGCCCTGTCAAGGCTATAAAACAGAAGGATATATGGGGATAATAAGGACTTAAAACCTCCCCGGGATGTTCTGCCAAAAAAGAAAAGACCTTTTATTGACTTCCGGGAGGCCGGATACTAGACTGAGAGGGTCGTTAGCAGATCAATAGACTGTCATTGTTCTTTAACTATGACCGTCTGCTTGCCTCATGAGAGCCCGGATGGTACAAAGACCTTGAGCGTGAAAAGCGTCGTCACAAAGGTGCCACCCTGAGCGCCACCTTTTTTTGAGTCTTTTCAGCTATGGCTAGTTTTTCGAGAAAGAGGATTGTTCTTACCGCCGTCGCAGTGTTCTTTCTGATGGCCGTCTTTCTTTTTCTGGGTTTAGGGCTTTTTTTCATACGTCCTGCCGATGAAGGGGGAAAAGAACGGGTCTTTGTTGTCAAGGAAGGGCTTTCCCTCAAGGAGGTGGCTGCGGAGCTCGAAAGGGATCATCTGATAAGGAGCAAGGCCCTTTTCATGTTCTGGACCAGGCTCATGGGATACAGCAGACAAATAAAGGCGGGGGAATACGCGCTTGCCCCCCATATGTCCCCCATGGAGATCCTGGAGAAGCTACGACGTGGAATCATCATCACCCACCCCGTCACTGTGCCCGAAGGGTTTACAGCGACCCAGATTGCGGATCTCTTAGCCGAAAAAGGTTTGGTCGAAAAAGAGGCGTTTCTCTCTCTCACAAAGGATTCGAACATACTCGGAAAGCACGGCATCTCCGGTCCAAGTCTCGAGGGTTATCTCTACCCGGATACCTATCAATTTGGTCGAGGCATATCCGCCTCGGCGATCATCGATGTGATGGTTGGGCATTTCTGGCAGGTCGTTGGGCCATACAGAGAGAAGGCAGAAGCGATCGGCATGAAAATGAAAGAGGTGGTTGTCCTTGCCTCCATCGTGGAAAAGGAGACGGGTCGTCCTGAGGAAAGACCAACCATTGCTTCGGTTTTCCTCAATCGCCTCAAGCGCGGCATGCGCTTAGAGAGTGATCCCACAGTGATCTATGGTCTCAAGAATTTCAATGGAAATTTGAGAAAAAGAGATCTGGGCAAAAGAACCCCTTACAACACCTACATGATTCGTGGACTCCCCCCTGGTCCCATCGCCAACCCCGGTCTGGAATCCATTAAGGCGGTCATCTATCCCGCCAAGACCAAGTACCTCTATTTCGTCTCAAAAAATGACGGATCCCACCATTTTTCCAAAACCCTTTCAGAGCATAACCGGGCCGTAGAAATCTATCAGAAGAGAAAAAGAAGGAGGCCCCAAAAAACCTCTTGACAGGGGAAAGTGTATACAGTATACCCGGTCATGATATAGTTATATTATAGCTATTTTATAGCGAGAGCCATTACTGACCTCTTAAGTAAGGAAAACCCTCTTCCATTAACCCACTTCCTGAAATGGAGGACCCCATGGATCTTTTCAAGAATCTCACCGTACTGTCCCTAGAACAAGCGACCGTTTTACCCTACTTGACATTCAGACTGGCCCAAGACGGCATGCAGATCTGCAGGCTGGAACATCCAGTTTACGGAGATCCGAACCGATCGATCGGCGACAATGTCCTGGGTGAGGAGAGGATGAACGCCTATTTTCTCTGCATCAATGCCGGGAAAAAAGCGTTGACCCTGGATCTTGCTGATCCGGAAGGCCAGAAGATATTTCAATCCCTCTTCGATAGGTTGAAGGTCGACGTCTTCGCAACCAACCAACTCCCCAGAAATTACAAAAAGCTGGGCATTGACTACGAGAGCATCAAAGCGATCAAACCGGATATCATCTGGCTCGGTTTGACCGGGTTTGGACCTGACAGCAATGAAGCGGCCTATGATCCCATCCTCCAGGCAAGATCCGGGTTGATGGAATTGACCGGCGAGGCGGATGGTGATCCTCAGGTATTGGGCATTCCGCTCCCCGATATGGGGACCAGCGCACATGCCTACGGCGCCTTGATGAAGGCCCTTTTCAAACGGGCGGCAACAGGCGAAGGTTCCTGCATCAATTTCTCTATGTTTGAATCCTCTGTGTCATGGCTCACGGTCCCGATCACCATCTCCACCCTCATGAACAGAGAGATCACTCGCAGGGGAAATACCCACGAGTTTTTCTGCCCCGTTTCGGTCTATAGGACGAGGGATGGATTTGTCTATGTGGCGGTGGGTAACGACCGGCAGTGGAAGTCGATGGTCTCCCAAACGCTTTTCAAGTCCCTTGACAAGCCGGAGTATGAGAAGAATGCCGGGCGGATTGGGGATGTGGAAAATCTGAACCGGGCGATCAATGAGATCACACAAAATCACACAACAGAGGAAATGATTGAACTGTTCAACGCCCTCACAGTCCCCATCAGTAAGATCAAGACCATTCCCGAGGTGGTCGCAGATCCCCTTGTGGCCCGAAGACTGCTGTACGCAGAGGATCCAAAGACAGGGACGAGACTTACTTTGGCACCAGCGCCTGTGATGACCTCTTTTCTTGAAAGGGTCGACAGGCAGCTTTCCTTTCCGCCGAGGTTCGGGGAACACAATCACGACATATACGGCCAGTTGCTGGGTTACTCAGATGACGACCTCGCTCGTCTCAAAGAGAAAAAGATCATATAAGCGATTTGTTTTGTGAAGGAGTTGACAGCATGGATATCATCATTCTAGTCAAGCAAGTTCCCGATACCACGGAGGTCAAGCTCGATCCCAAGACAGGGAGCCTAATAAGAGAAGGCGTTGAAAGCATCATCAATCCTGATGACCGGCACGCCCTTGAGGCGGCGATCCGCCTCAAACAGGAGAGAGGTGGAAAGATAACCGTGATTTCCATGGGACCGCCCCAGGCGATTGATGCCATCTCTGAAGCGCTGGGGATTGGGGCCGATGAAGGGATTCTTCTCACGGACAGGGCTTTTGCCGGCGCAGACACCTGGGCGACCTCTTCAACGCTGGGCAAAGCGATAGAAAAGGTCGGCACCTTTGACCTCGTCCTGTGCGGGCGCCAGGCCATCGACGGTGATACGGCCCAGATAGGACCCCAGGTCGCCGCATATCTCGGCATTCCTCAGGTGACCTACGTTTTCGAGATTGAAGAGATGAAGAAGAAAACCATGGTCGTGAAGAGACGTTTGGAGGATGGATTTGAGCGGGTGCGGTGCAGCCTGCCGGCCGTGCTGACCGTGATTTCCGAACTCAATAAACCCCGATATGCGCGGGTGGACGGACTCATTGATGCTTGTGGAGAAAAGGCGCCTATCAAGATCTGGAACGCGGCGGACATCGGGGTTCAGACCCGGGATGTGGGACTGGAAGGTTCTTTGACCCATGTGATCAAGACCTTTGCTCCGAAGTTCAAAAGAGAGGGAGAGATGATAGAGGGTGATGCGAAGGCCGCCGTGAGAGCCTTGATCGGCAAGTTGCGGGAAACCAGACTTGTGTGAAGTATCGGAAGGTGGATTTCAAAAAGGAGAAGCAGATATGACGGTATGGATTGAAGTCGATCTCTGTAACGGATGCAAACGGTGCATAAAGTCCTGTCCGTATGACGCTGTTGAGATGAAAGATGGAACGGCCCACATTCTGGAGAGATGCACATCTTGTGGGGCCTGTTTGGAAGCATGCAAACAGAAGGCCATTCAAACAGATGCCGAGCCGAGGGTTATCCCTGATTTTAGTGACAGAAAAGGAGTCTGGGTCTTTGCAGAGCAAAGGGAGGGCAAACTCCACAAGGTTTCTCTTGAGCTTCTTGGCAAAGCCCAAGAATTGGCCTCCGCCCTCAATCAAGAGGTTTCCGCTTTGCTGTTGGGCCAAAAGGTGTCCCACCTATCCAAGACCCTTGTAGCGTATGGCGCGAATAAGGTCTATCTTGGAGAGCACAGGGGCTTGGGGGTTTACAGACCCAACGCCTACACAAAGGTCCTTGAAGAACTGGTGAAAGCACACAAACCAAACATTATGCTCATGGGTGCAACCCACATCGGCAGAGACCTGGCTCCCCGACTGTCGAGGCGGGTGGAGGTGGGACTCACTGCGGATTGCACGGAGTTAACGATTGACCCGGAGGAGGGCATTCTACTTCAGACCAGACCTGCCTTCGGTGGAAACGTCATGGCCACGATTGCCAACCGGTATTCTCGCCCCCAGATGGCGACTGTGCGCCCGGGGGTGATGGAAGCAGCGCAGAAACCGGGACATAAAGGGAAGGTGCTGAGGCATAAGGTTTCTCTCACAGAGAAGGAGATTGGGTCAAAGGTCCTCGAGATCGTGAAGGAGAAGAAAAAAAAGGCTAACCTTTCTGAGGCTAAAGTGATTGTGGCTGGAGGCAGGGGGGTCGGTGATGCCAAGGGATTCAAGGCGCTACAGAAACTGGCGGGTATATTAGGCGGGGAACTCGCTGGCACCAGAGTGGCGGTTGAGGAAGGCTGGATTCCCGTGGACCGCCAGGTGGGTCAGACAGGGCAGTCGGTGCGACCGGAGCTTTATATCGCCTGTGGCATCTCTGGAGCGATTCAACACCGGGCCGGCATGATGGATTCAAGGTACATTATCGCGATCAACAAGGACCCGAGGGCACCGATCTTCCAAGTTGCTGACTGGGGCATTGTGGGTGATCTCCACGAGCTGGTCCCGGAAATGATAGAACAGCTGAAAGAGAGTTGATGAAGCGCTAAAGGCCGGGCACCGTGGGATCATATGAGGAGGAGGATATGTTAAGGTCGAATGCTGAGGAATTGATCAGGAAGAGCATCGCCAAGTTTGTGGACAGCGAGCTTGTTCCGAGGGCTCAGGAGATCGATGAAAAGGGAGAATTCCCCAGAGAAATGTTTCTGGAAATGGGCAAGATGGGGGTCTTCGGTATCCGATATCCTAAAGACAGGGGAGGCTCGGGTGGAAACACGACGCTTTACTGCATCATCTGCGAGGAACTGGCCCGAGGCTTGATGAGCGTGGCAGCAACCACAGCCATGCAGTGTCTGATGGGGACGAATTTTCTGTTTCACTTTGGCACCAAAGAAATGCATGGAAAGTATTTCCTCCCCGCTATGAGAGGGGAAAAGATATCCTGTTTTTGTTTGACAGAGCCTGAGGCAGGCGGGGATCTCGGCAATGTCAGCACCCTGGCAACCAAGACGAACGACGGCTATGTGATCAACGGGCTCAAGACTTGGGTGACCAACGGTCCAGTCGCTAGTTTCTATACCGTCCTCTGCCAAACAGATCCTGCAAAGAAACTTAGAGGACTCAATTTCTTCTTCATACCCAGAGAGACCCCCGGCGTCTCATTGAGCAAACCCTTCGATCTGCTGGGGACGAGAACAACGCCGATCTGCGAATTGGCTTTAAGCAATGTCTTCATCCCCCACGAACATATGCTGGGGGAGGAAGGTCGGGGCACGGGCAATCTTTTGTCTATCCTGTCCGAGATCAGGACCATGACAGCCGCCTTGGGCATAGGCCTTGTGAGGGCCGCCATACATGACTGCATCCAGTACGCCCATGAACGGGTTGCATTCGGTAAACCCATCAGCAAGTACCAGCTTATTCAGGCGAAGGTGGCTGAGTTGGCGGTGGATCTGGAAGCTGCGAAGCTCTTGACCTACAAGGCGACCCACATGATTGATGACAAGATTCCTTGCTTGCCGGAGTCCACAATGGCCAAGTACTTTGCCACTGAAGCAGCCTGCAAGGCAGGCGATTATGCTACGCGTATTTTTGGCGCCTACGGGTATGCCATGGAGTACACGGCCCAGCGGTACTACCGGGACAACCGGTTTCTGCTTTACGGTGGCGGGACCCACGAGGTGCTCCTGCCCAACATAGCTCGGTGGGTGGGGCTGTGAGTTCATAAAAGATGAGCATGAGAAAGGAAATTGAAATAAAAGACTTGCCTCTGACGCCTCTTGGCGCTTTGCCCGCAAGGAAATCATTGGGGCAGCATGTTTTTGAGAATCTCAAGCATGCCATTATCCGTGGGAATATCCTTCCGGGTGACCGGCTGGTGGAAAGCCGTATCGCAGAAGCCCTGGATATCAGCCGGACCCCGGTTCGGGAGGCCATCCACAAGCTGGAAAGAGAGGGATTGCTCCGGAAACTCCCCAGGGGCGGTTTCACGGTGCTGAATCTAACCCGGGAAGACATAGAGGAGACCTTTGGAATCCGGTGTGTCCTGGAGAGCTATGCTGCAAGATTGGCCGCGCTGAATCACCGGGAAGAGGAGCTGGAGCCTCTCGAAGAGAGGATCAAAGAGTTCCAGATTTGTCTAGAAAACGGGCGGATGGATGAGCTGCCCAGGATCAACACGGAATTTCACAACCTGTTCTATGCCCTGAGCCGAAGTCCCAAGCTGATCAAGCTGATCAACGATCTCAGGGATCAGATCTATCGTTTCAGGAAGATTATTCTCAGTATGAACAACACGGCGAGGACGAGCAATGAGGATCACAAGAAAATGCTGGAGGCGATCAAAAACAGGGATGTGAAAAGGGTAGAGAGACTTGTAAAGGAGCACATCCTTAGAGGGCAGAAGATTGTTCTAGAGGCATTCGAGAGAAGACGTGGAGACCACTAAGCATGGAGCGATAGGGAAATGATGGCGGAGACAAAGATAAGGGTTCTTTTGGCAAAGCCTGGGCTGGACGGTCATGATCGGGGTGCCAAAGTGGTGGCCCATGCTTTGAAGGAAGCGGGCATGGAGATCATCTATACAGGCCTTCATCAGAGCGTGCCGAGTATTGTGAAACAGGCCATTCAGGAGGATGTGGATGTGATCGGCCTCTCTATTATGTCGGGGGCCCATCTTCCTATCTGCAGGAAGCTCACGGATTTGATAAAAAAAGAGGATTTCGGAAAGCCTCTGATTGTCGTTGGCGGGGTCATTCCCAATAAGGATGTTTCCCAGCTCAAGGAAATGGGGGTTGATGGGATCTTTCCCGGCGGCACCCATTTTGATGAGATTACGAAATTCATAAAGGAAAACGTGGCAAAATAGGCTTCAACGTTTAAAGTGCTTGATATGATGTCATCTGCACAAAAGAGGCAGGGTGCCGGGCGAGACCTTCTTGACGGGTTCTCCCCAAGCCTGCAGAGAGCGCCCCGGGCTGGGAAGGGTCGGAAGTCACTGGAAATCAATTGAGGGTAAGACAAGGAGAAAGAATGCTATGGGAGTAGCCACTTACATCAAAGACGAAAAAGATGCCATTCGGGAAGTTATTCTTCAATCCGGCATAAAGGTTAAACCGGTCTATACCCCTGAGGATCTGGAAAGAATAGGCTTTGATTACCATCAAGATCTCGGGGACCCTGGAGAGTTTCCCTTTACACGGAGCATCCATCCTTTGGGGTACCGAAGTCGGAACTGGACGACTCGGCAGTATACAGGGTTTGGTACGCCCGAGCAAACCAACGAGCGTTTCAAGCTGATGATTTCTCACGGTCAGACAGGCCTCAATGTCGCCTTTGATCTCCCCACGCAGATGGGGTACGATTCCGATGATCCCATGGCCGAAGGAGAAGTAGGACGTGTCGGGATGGCCGTGGATTCGCTGAAGGATTTTGAGATAGCCTTTAAGGATATCTCACTGAACAGAATTGGTTCCGGCCTAACCATAAACGCGGTTGCTTCCGTGATGCTTGCTATGTACCAATCTGTGGCCGAGAAATTCGGATATAGAAAGGAGGAGATCTCGGCGACCCCCCAAAACGATATCCTTAAGGAGATGGTTGGCCGGGGGGCCTGGATTTATCCTGTGGAGCCGGCGGTACGGCTCATCGGTGACACCATCGAGTATGCCATGAAAGAGCTACCGAGGTGCAACCCGGTATCTGTCGCAGGATACCATATCAGGGAGTCCGGATGCACGCCAGCGCAAGAGATCTCCTATGCCCTGATGATCGCCGTTGCCTATATTGATAACGTGGTGGCGAGGGGTTACAAGGCGGAGGATTTTGTGGGAAGGTTTTCCTTCAACCTCAATATCTATGGCAACCTCTGGGAAACGGTTGCGAAGTTCAGGGCCGCAAGGAAGTTATGGGCGAGACTGCTAAGAGAAAAGTACGGTGTTCAAAACAAGAAGGCGCTATTTCTTCGAGGCATCTTCGGGGGCGGCGGCTCCGGCATGACCAAACAGCAGCCGGAGAACAATATTGTGCGTGGTGCCTACTATGCGCTCGCCGCGGCGCTCTCAGGGGCTCAGACCACCGCCCTTTGTTCTTTTGACGAGGCCTATACGATTCCTACAGAGCGGGCGGCACTTCTATCTCTGAGGACTTTTCAAATACTGATGGATGAAATCGGGCTCAGAGATACGGTGGATCCCTTGGCAGGTTCCTACTTCATGGAGACGCTCACCAAAGAAATGGAGGAAAAGATCCTGGAAGAGATGGAAAAGATTGAGAAGATTGGCGGCATGGTGGAGGCGGTCTCTTCCGGGTATGTCCAGAGGGAGGTTGCCAGACAGGCATATGAGTTCGAAAAGAATCTCCAGGAAGGAAAGGTCACAAAGGTCGGGGTCAACAAATACACAGAGGGTGTTGACATGGAGGTGGAACTCCATGCGTACAATGAGGCATGGGCCCTTCAGCAAATTGAACAGCTCAAAGCGTTGAAAAAAAGCAGAGATAACAAGGCTGTTAAAGACTCCTTGAAGGCACTCGAAAAGGCGGCGAAGGAGCAGAAAAATGTGATGCCGCTTCTCGTTGATTGCTGTAAGTCCTATGCAACTGTCGGTGAGATGGCCAATGTCTTCAGAGATGTTTTTGGGGAGCATGTGGAGCCGAGTATGTTCTAGTGTTGTGTGTCGCGGATAACTTGACAACCTTCAATCGCAGCGACGGCTCCCGGTCGTCATTGTCATTTGGATAAGTTATCTGTGTTACGGCACACTAACTATTGCTTGTCGTTTGTTGAGAGTGGCAGGTCGTTGGAAGTATTCTTCTCATGCACGTGGCTTTCCATCTCAACTTGCGACTGACAAGAAGCGACCTACAGCCTACAGAAAGGAGGTGAGAGGAGGGGTTTTCCTTTAAGAGGGTCAGAACTGGAATGCTTAGGGATTTCCTTTATCGAGAACGGCGAAGTCGGGTTTTATAAAATCGCGCAGCGATTTCATAACTTGTCAACCAACCAAGGAGGTTTAAGACATGAGACGAAAAGTAGCATTATTAGTGGCAGGGATTTTTGTAGCGTCAATATTCAGCCTAATCCTGGCCCCAGGGCATGCCACAGCAGGGCCCATGAAGCTGAGCTATGCCAACTTTCCCCCCGCCCCCACTTTCCCCTGCGTTCAGATGGAAAGATGGAAAAAGGAGGTGGAGAAGCGAACCGGAGGAAAGGTTGTTGTTAACACGTTTCCGGGAGGGACCCTTCTCGGCGCCAAGAACATGATGGACGGCGTGATTGCAGGACAGGCGGATATCGGTAACCTCTGCATGGCCTATCAGCCTGGCCGTTTTATTGTGACCAACGCCACAGCCTTGCCCCTAGGCTTTCCGAATGCAAGAGTGGCGAGCCTGGCCCTATGGGACCTCTGGGAAAAGTACAAACCTGAGGAGTTTTCCAAGGTCAAAGTCCTCACCATGTTCACCTGTGCCCCTGCAAATATCTATGCCAAAGTGCCGGTGAGAAATTTGGGGGATCTTGAGGGATTGCAACTGAGGGCCTCTGGAGGCGTTTTGCAGGTTATGAAGGCATTAGGCGCAGCTCCAGTAGGTATGCCCCAGTCAGCCACCCCTGAAGCCCTTCAGAAAGGTGTTGTGAAGGGTGCAGTATCTTCCCTTGAGACCCTCAAGGATTTCAAATATGCGGAGATGTGCAAGTACGTGACAATCATAAATGGACCGGTCTATCCCTTTGCCGTTGTCATGAACTGGGACTCGTGGAACAAATTGCCCAAAGACGTCCAGAAAGTCATGGATGACATGAGTGTCGAGCAGGCTGAATGGACAGGTGTGTACATGGACAATCATGTCGAAGACTCCGTCGCATGGTCAAAGAAAAACCACAACGTTGAGATCATAGAGCTTACAGGCGCTGAAAAGGCGAGGTGGGATGCAAAGCTTGAGCCCATTACCGCCAAATGGGTTCAAAATGCGAAGGCAAAAGGCCTGCCTGCGGAGCAGATCGTTTCGGACATCAAGGCTATCATGAAGAAACATATGAGGTAAATGGCGTAAAGACACAAGGCTTGTATTTAAGAACCGGGGGGACTGCGGATTCTTGGGGGCACTCTAAGGTCCGCAATCCCAACCTGTTCTTTTTGGTATCACCGGAAAGGGGGGCAAGCGTCGACACGCCGACAGGGGAGGAATGACGTGGATGTTCTTGATAGGGTAACCCGCTTCCTGAATCAGGTTCTCATGCTGATCGCCGGAGGGATTCTGGGGATCATGATCCTTTTGACCTGTGCAAACATATTCCTGCGCATTGTATGGCTGCCGATCAAGGGAACTTTTGAGCTCATGGGATATTGCGGGGCGGTTATCACGGCCTTTGCCCTGGGCTACACCCAGGTCAAAAAGGCTCATATAGGCGTCGATGTTCTGGTCCTGAGGTTTTCAGAAAAGACTCAGCGGATCCTGAACGCC
Source organism: Desulfobacteraceae bacterium (assembly GCA_050050615.1). Classification (GTDB taxonomy): domain Bacteria; phylum Desulfobacterota; class DSM-4660; order Desulfatiglandales; family HGW-15; genus JASFTV01. The sequence goes on along the minus strand of JASFTV010000013.1, from coordinate 9,761 downwards.
GTCAACAGCTCTGTCTGCACGGTTTTTTTTGCCCTCGTGGCCTGGCGGGTGGCAAAGTACGCGATGACCTTGTGGAAGACCGGGGAAGTGACCGAGACGTTGCGAATCATCTACTATCCCTTCACATACGGCGTGGCCTTGGGATGTGCTGTTCTTTCTTTGGTCTGTTTGACGGAATTCCTGAAATCTCTGATGCCAGAAAGGAAGGGTGAAGAGTGAGTTTGACGCTTGTCGGTATCATTGGGATTTTGCTTCTCCTTGCGGTATTGTTCATCTTAGGGATGCCCGTCGGATTTGGTATGGCTATTGTAGGCTTCTGCGGGTTCTGGTATGTGGTATCGTTCAAAGCGGCCATCACCATGGTCGGGACGGACATCTGGGCGACATTTTCCAAATACGGCCTGACCGTCGTTCCCCTTTTCATCTTTCTAGGGTACATTGCATTCAATTCGGGCATTGCTGAAAGGCTTTACAACGCAGCTTATAAATGGTTCGGTCATTGGCGGGGAGGGCTGGCGATCGCCACCATAGGCGCTGACGAGCTTTTTGCAGCCATCTGCGGCTCCAACACGGCCACAGCCGCCACAATGGGGACGGTTGCCCTGCCACAGATGAAGAAGTACAATTATGACACGAGACTGAGCAGCGGTACGGTGGTCACCGGCGGCACCTTGGGTACGGTCATGCCGCCCAGTGTGGTCCTCATCGTTATCGGTTTGCAAACAGAGCAATCCATCGTCAAGCTCTTCCTTGGTGGTATCCTGCCGGCAGTCGTGCTAGGCATTCTGTTTGTGCTCACCATTTTTCTTCTCTGTCGCATCTATCCTCATTTCGGTCCAGCTGGCGCAAAGACTTCTTTGGTGGAAAAGATCAAATCCCTGGGTGGGGTTATTGAAGCGGTGATTATCTTCGTCTTGGTCATCGGTGGTCTCTATGTGGGCTTGTTTACGCCGACGGAAGCGGGCGCAGTGGGTGTCTTTTTTGCGCTCCTCGTCACTGTCCTAACGCGCAGACTATCCTGGGAAGGCTTTGTCAACGCCGTCACTGAAACGCTGAAGATATCGTGTTTTGTCTTCATCCTGGTCACCGGAGCCATCATCTTTGGACGCTTCTTGGCGATCACGAGACTGCCCTTTATGGTGGCTGATTTTGCGGCGGGTCTTCCCGTTTCCCGCCATGTGATTTTGGGCTTTGTGTTGATGATTTATCTGATAGGAGGATGTTTCATAGACTCTCTTGGATTTCTGGTGCTAACCATCCCGATCTTTTTCCCGTTGGGTATGGCCCTCGGTTTTGACCCCATCTGGTATGGGATTATCTTGACCATGGTGACCACCATGGGAGCCATTACCCCTCCAGTGGGTGTCAATATTTATGTGGTCAAGGCGTTGGCTCCAGAGATAGAGCTTTCTACCATTTTCAAGAGCGTGAGCTTTTTCTTGGCAGCATGCATTGTCTGTATCATCATTTTGATTGTATTCCCGAAGATCGTTTTGATCATACCCGAACTGGCACGCTAGCAGGCTGCTCGGGGTGAAGGCGGAAGTGCCCGAGATGCCTATACTTCAGCTCATAAGAAGTAAGGCAGTAGGGAGTAAGCAGTAGGGAGGTAGGAAGAAGAGATTTCGTTCAGTTCTTACTGCTTACTCCCTAGTGCTCAGGATATGGAGAGAGGTGAGAAGAACCATGAGCAAGACCTTTATGCCCTCGGTGAAAAGCCGGGACGGATTGTTGGACCTCCAGCTCAAAGGATTGAAGTGGACCGTCAACCATGCTTACAATGGTTGTTTTGTTTACAAGAGCAAGATGGATGATGCCGGTGTCCGACCCGAGGATATTCGTTCTCTGGAAGATATTGAGAAGCTTCCCTTCACCACAGCCAAGGATTTACAGGAGGGGTACCCCTTTCCTCTCCTCTCGGTACCCTTTGAGAGGGTGGTGAGAATTCACGCATCATCCGGAACGACCGGAAAAAGAAAGGTTCTCTGTTACACACAGAAAGATATCGATGACTGGACCCATTTTTTTGCCCGTTGCTACGAGATGGCCCAGCTGAGCGCTAAAGATCGAGTGCAGATTGCCGTCGGATATGGGGTCTGGACAGCCGGTATCAGTTTCCAGATGGGGTGTGAGGCCTTTGGGGCCATGGCCATCCCGGCAGGGCCAGGGAACATGGATATGCAATGTCAGTTCCTCATGGACATGCAGTCGACGGTGATGTGCTGTACAGCCTCTATGGGACTCTTGATGGCCGAGGAGGTGAACCGACGTGGAATCAGGGACAAGATGAATCTCAAGAAGATGATCTTTGGGTCTGAACGGACAAGCGACGCCATGAGACATCGCATTGAAGAGCTCTTAGGTGTTGAGCACATGTTTGATATTCCGGGGATGACGGAGCTTTACGGTCCGGGGACCGGATTGGACTGCGTCCACCACACGGGGATCCATTACTGGGCGGATTACTATATCCTTGAGATTCTGGATCCTGAGACGCTGAAGCCGGTCCCTGATGGAGAAACCGGGGAGATGGTGGTGACCACTCTGAAAAAGGAGGCGGTTCCCCTGATTCGTTATCGCACCCGCGACCTGACGAGAAAGATTCCGGGTGAATGTTCTTGCGGTTCCATTCTTCCAAGGCATGACCGGCTCCTGGGGCGCTCTGATGACATGATCATCTTTAGGGCTGTGAACATCTACCCCGGGCAGATTGATCATGTGCTTTCCCGTATCCAGGGGATCGGTAGCGAATACCAGATCCATCTCGACAGAAAGGAAGACGGTCGAGATTACATGACCCTCAAGGTTGAACGCGGCGAGGGCGAGGAGCGTTCTCGTGATCCTGAATTGAGCAGGAAGATCGGTGAAGAGATCAAGAAACAGATTCTGGTGAGTGCGAACATCGAGATGGTCGACTACGGGGCTCTGCCCAGATCGGAAAGAAAAAGCAAAAGGGTGTTCGACAACCGGGAGCAGTAGGTTGAGGAGTCATAGAATGTGTAACCCTCATAGAAAAGGAGAAAGAGCGTGAACAAGTTCGAGTACCTGATGCCTAGATCCATTGACGAGGCCATTTCCCTTTTTGTGAGCCATGGGGAAAGGGCAAAATACATCGCTGGAGGGACGGATGTCATGGTCAAGGTCAGTGAGGGCAAGATCAGTCCCCAGTATCTGGTCTCCTTGAGACGTGTCCCGGGGCTTGACCATATCCTCTACAAGGATGGAGAGCTCCGGATCGGCAGCCTGGTGACCCACCGGATGCTGGAACTCTCTCCGGTGATCAAGAAAGAATTCCCTATTCTGATTGATGCGGTCACAAACATCGGTTCGGTTCAGATTCGAAATGTGGCCACCATTGGAGGGAACATTGTCAATGCGGTTCCATCGGCTGATGGGGCGATTCCCTTGATTACATTAGGGGCAGAGGTTCGCCTGAGAGGACCTAAAGGGGAAAGGCGTATCGCCCTGGAAGACATCTTTATTGGTCCAGGACAAACCCTTCTGGAAACAGGGGAAATCCTATTGGAATTTGTGATTCCAAAGCTTCTTCCCCACACAGGTGCAGCCTATCGGAAACACACCCGAAGAGCTGCCATGGAGCTGCCTCTTTTGGGTGTGGCTGTGCTGGTCTCTTTGGAGGATGACATGCTCAGCTGCACGGAGGCGAGGATCGGCCTGGGCGTTTTGGCGCCCACACCCATGCGGGCAAAGAATGCCGAAGCGATCATGAAGGGGAATGAACTGGATGATGAGATTTTGAAAAAGGCGGGAAGGGCTGCTGCCGAAGAGTGCAAAGCGAGAGACAGCATCCGGGGAGAAGCCTGGTATCGAAGGGAGATGGTCGAAATCCTTGTTCCCAGAATGACACGCCTTGCAATGGAAAGAGTGCGCTAGCGGACTGGAGGTGTTTCAATGAAAAAACTGATTTCATTTGAATTGAACGGAGACCGGATGGAGGTAGAGATAGAACCCTATTGGACGCTTCTTTACCTACTCCGAGAGCATCTTGAGTTGACCGGAACCAAGTCCGGTTGTGAGAGCGGAGAATGCGGTGCGTGCACCGTTTTAATCAATGGGAAGGCCGTCAATTCCTGTCTTTTCCCGGCCATGGAAATCGAAGGAACTTCGGTGACCACCATTGAAGGCATAGCCAAGCCTACGGGTGAACTCCATCCCTTGCAAACGGCCTTTACGGAAGAGGGTGCGGTTCAATGCGGGTACTGTACACCGGGCATGATCATGGCTGCCTTGTCCCTTCTGGATGAGAATCCCAATCCAACGGAAGATGAAATCCGCCATGCTCTTGCAGGAAATATCTGCCGTTGTACCGGTTATACTCAGATTGTGGAAGCGGTCAAGGCAGCAAGCCATGCACTCACCACCAAAGGCGAAGTGAGGCCGAGAAAAGTGGATTAGACAATGAGGGAGGTCACCATGGAAATATTAGGGACTGTTGGAAAGAGGATTCCCAAGCGAGATGCCGTAGACAAAGTCACAGGAAGGGCCACCTACATTCAAGACTTGAAAGCACCCGGGATGCTTTACGGCAAGATCCTGCGGAGCAAATATCCCCACGCCAAAATCGTCCATATCGACATTTCAAAGGCGAAGAAATTATTGGGCGTGCGGGCTGTGATTACGGCGGAAGATGTCCCAACGATTCGCTACGGATTTATGAAAGACCAGCCAGTGCTGAAGTCAGGAAAAGTGCGGTCATACCGGGATGAGGTGGCGGCGGTGGCTGCAACGGATCCAGCCACCGCCGAAGAGGCGATCAACCTGATTGAGGTTGAATATGAAGCGTTGCCCGGCATCTTTGATCCCATAGAGGCTATGAAGGAGGATGCCCCTCTGGTTCACGAAGCGAACAAAAGCAACATCTTGAAACTCCCGTGGAAGCTCATGGCCGGTGATGTGGGGGAAGCAAGAGAGAATTCAGCCTTTGTGGCGGAAGACCGATTCGAATTGACTTGGGTTACCCATTGCTGCCTTGGCACGGAGGGCATCATTGCTGACTTCGACCTCAGAAACAACCTGACCGTACATCGCAATACCCAGATTCCTTCGCTGGCCCAGAGGGATTTCAAGGACGCCCTGAAAGCGATGGGACTCAAAGACAGTGCAGTGAGAATCATCAAACCGACCATCGGCGGTGGATTCGGGAGCAAGCTGGATACCTACGGGTTTGAATACATCGCGATTCTGCTCGCTTATTTGACAAGGAAACCCGTCAAAATTATGAAGACCAGGGAGGAGGAGTTTCGCTACACCTCAACCCGGCAGCCGGCTGTCGTGAACATTGCTCAGGGATGTGACAAAGAGGGAAAACTTACCTTTCGGGATATTTCCATGATCATGGATAACGGCGCTTACACCTCTTGGGGTGCGACCACTCCCTCGGTGATGATGATGCCGATTTCTTCTCTATACAAGGTGCCGAACGTTCGCTATGAAGCGAAGTGTGTGTACACCAACAACACCTGGTCACAGGCGATGCGGGGCTACGGTAATCCCCAGGCGACTTTTGCGATCGATTCCAATATGGATCAGCTCGCCTATGAGGCGGGGATAGACCCTATGGAATTTCGTCTCATCAACGCCAATGAACCGGGTGAGGTCACGCCCCAGCGATTCAAGGTGACGACTTGCGGCCTGAAGGAATGTATCCAGGAAGTGGGGAGGCGACTGGACTGGGAGAACCGCAAAACGGCCGGAAAGACAAAAGGCAGAGGCATCGGCATGGCCTCGCTTATCCATGTGGGGGGTGGCGCTAGAGTCTACAAATCCGATGGATGCGGAACCATCGTAAAGGTGGATGATTTCGGGAGAGTGGACGTTTTTACGGGGGCCACCGACATCGGCCAGGGAGCGGATACGGTCATCGCCCAGATGGTGGCCGAGGAGATGGGCGTACTGCCGGACGATATCAACATCATTGATCGAGACACGGATGTTTGCCCATGGGATGTGGGGGTCCATGCGAGCCGGACCACGTTCGTTGCGGGGAATTCCGCGGTTATGGCGGCCAGAAAGGTGAAAAAGAAGATTCTGGAGATGTCCGCAGGATATGTGGACCGCTGGAAAGATAAAGAGGGCAACAAGCATGAACTCAAGCTGGATGAGGATCCCAAGAATCTCGTGATCAGTGATCGAATGGTTTACTCGGTCAAGGAGCCTGAAAAGAAGGTCGATCTGGGAAAGATCCTACGGGGACGCCACTACAGCAAAGACGGAACCATGATTATGGCGGAACACTTCTACGACCCGGACAACGAGAACCTGGACCGAGAGTTCAAGGGGAACCTCTCCAAGACGTATGCCTACGGTGCCCATGGCGTAGAGGTGGAGGTGGATGAGGAGACCGGCAAGGTGAAAATCCTCAAGTACGTGGCAGCCCACGACGTGGGCAGGGCGATCAATCCCATGCTCCTCGAAGGCCAGATCTATGGAGCGGCCGCCATGGGGACCGGCTATGCTCTAACGGAAAGGCTGATCCTGGAAAAAGGCGAGGTGATGAATCCCAACTTCAGGGATTACAAGATACTTACGGCCAAGGATGTCATTCCCATAGAGCCCGTGATTATCGAGACTGTGGATGAGGACGGTCCGTACGGCGCCAAAGGTATTGGGGAACCAGGCCTTGTGCCCACAGCCCCGGCTATTGCCAATGCGATATACGATGCCATCGGTGTGCGGATCAAGGATCTGCCCATGACGCCGGAAAAGATCCTGAGGGCGATCAAAGAGAAGAAGAAAAGCGCATAGAATGTTCCGGACTGACGATGAGACCGGCGATTTGGCTCTACGCTCCCTCGGTTTGGGGCAGGGGTGAAGGCCATAGCATACAGAAGCATCGCCAGCGAAATGATCCGCAGGATGCTGTGCAGCAAATCCCCATGGAAAATTCCAGCACTTAAGATCGTACTTCAGGTTGGGAGGTGAGCATGTCTGAGAAGTTCTATCGGTTAGGTTGCGATATCGGCGGCACCTTCACCGACTTCGTCCTGCTCAACGACCAGACAGGCGATATAAAGATCAACAAGTGTCTGACCACACCCAAAGACCCTTCCGATGCGGTGGAACAAGGGATTAAGGAGATGGAGGTAAAGTCCCCTGACTTTGTGGGGAGGCTGGATGAGGTGATCCATGGGACGACACTGGTCATCAATTCAATCATAGAAAGAAAAGGTGCCAAAACAGGCCTGATTACCACGAAAGGATTTCGCGATGTTTTGGAACTGGGAAGGGAGATCCGATATGCCCCTTATGATATTTTTGCTGAATTCCCCAAGCCACTGATTCCCAGACGGTTTCGGATGGAGGTGGATGAGAGAATTCGCAGTGACGGGACGGTCATGAGACCCCTGGACCCCGAAGAAGCGAGGCATGTGGTGCGGACCCTGATCGACATGGGCGTTGAGTCCATTGCCGTGTGCCTCATTAACTCTTTCGAGAACCCGACCCATGAGCTGATGATCAAGGAGATCATTGAAAAAGCGTCGCCAGATATCTCAGTCTCCATATCTTACCATGTCCTGCCTCAGATCAGGGAGTACGAGAGGACCAGCACAACCGTGACCAATGCGTATGTGAAGCCGCTCACAGGGCGTTATCTTTCCAAACTTTCCGGAAGGCTCGAGTCCATCGGATTTCAAGGAAAGCTCTTCATCATGCTCTCTAGCGGCGGCATCACATCGGTGGAGACGGCTGGTGAGTTTCCGGTGAGGATTATCGAATCAGGGCCTACAGCAGCAGTTATCGCGGGTCAGTACTATGGCAAGCTTTTTAATCTCCCGGAAATGTTCTGCTTTGACATGGGCGGGACCACAGCCAAATCCTGTTTGATTCAAAAAGGGGTTGCCGGGGTCGTACCCACCTTTGAGGTAGGCCGGGTTCAAAGGTTCATGAAGGGCAGCGGTTTAACCATTCAAGTCCCTGTTGTGGATTTGATGGAGATAGGGGCCGGTGGCGGCAGTATTGCCAAGGTAAGCAGAATGGGAACACTACAGGTTGGACCGGAGAGCTCCGGCGCAGACCCTGGCCCCATCTGCTATGGCAGAGGAGGCACAGAACCGGGCGTCACCGATGCGGACCTCCTGTTGGGCTATCTTGACGAGAATTATTTTCTGGGCGGTGAAATGAAGCTTGACAAGGAGGCGGCCAAGCGGGGGGTGGAAGAAAAGATTGCGAAGCCCTTGGATGTCCCTTTCATCCAGGCCATCTGGGGCATCCATGATCTCATCAATGAGACCATGGCTGCAGCAGCCAAAACCCATATCGCGGAAAAGGGGGGAAATCCCAAGATTGTGACCGTCGCCGCCTTCGGCGGTGCAGGGCCGGTGCATGCTTATGGTTTGGCCAAGAAACTGGGGGCGCCTCGTATCATCGTTCCACCGAATGCTGGCGTGGGTTCGGCTCTGGGTTTTTTCACGGCGCCCAGGGCCTTTGATCTGGTGAGAAGCCATAAGGTTGCTCTCAACGATGCGGATTTTGCTGAAATCGAGAAGATCTTTCAGGAGATGGAGGCGGAAGGAGCGAAAACGCTTCAGAAGGCGGGTGGAGAGGAGGAGGTCAAATTCGATCGATCCCTGGACATGCGATTTGTCGGGCAAGGATCGGAAACGAATCTCCCCGTCTCTGAAAGTGATTTTAGGAGGATCAGCACGGAAGAGGTGCGTGGGCGTTTTGATGACGTTTATGAAAAGCTGTACGGCAGAACCTATCCGGATTCCGCAGTGGAGTTCATCAACTTCAAGGTCAGAGCGAGTCTCCCTGAACGTCTCTTGCAATTGGCCAAGTTTGAGAATGGGGGGAGGTCCCTTGAGGAGGCGATCAAGGGACAACGCCCGGCTTACTCGAGGATTGCCAAGGATTTTATGGCTTTTACCGTCTATGACCGGTATAAGCTCTTTCCGGGAGCGACATTGCATGGCCCCGCCATCGTGGAAGAGAGGGAATCGACGGTCATTATCGGCGAGGACGCTTCGGTCGCTGTGGATGATTACGGATTTTTGTGGATTGACATAAAGGAGGCATGAGCATGGGACAGAGATTTAATCCCATAACCCTAGAGATACTCTGGCGCAGATTGATCTCCATTGTAGATGAAGCGGATAGCACGGTGGCCCGTACCGCTTTTTCGAGTCTGCTCAGGGATGCCCATGACTATACATGCATGTTCACGGACCGAAAAGGCAGAGAACTGGCGCAGGGGACCTTTGCGACACCCGGCCAGTCAGGGGCCATGGCGCTGGGGATCAAAAATCTAGTGAACGAACTACCGGCAGATAGCTACAAGCCGGGCGACGTTTTCATCACCAACGATCCATGGGCTTTGGCAGGACATCTCAACGATGTTTGCGTGATGAGTCCCATATTCTATAAGGGGAATTTGACCGCCTTTACAGCATGTGTCTTCCACCACTCAGATGTCGGTGGCCGGGTTTCTTCCGACAACCATGAGGTCTTCGAGGAGGGGCTGTTCATCCCTCTGGTGAAGCTTTACGATGCCGGCGTTCTCAATGAAGCTGTCATGGAGATGATCCGGTGGAATGTGCGGACCCCGGATGAGGTCATCGGGGATATCCGGTCTCAAATCGCTGCCAACCATGTCTGCGCAGAGAAGATATCTCAGATGCTGGAAGACAATGATCTGGAGAGCCTGGATGATCTGGCTGATGAGGTTATCGGCCGGACCGAAAGGAGTATGCGAGAGGCGATCGAGAAAATTCCAGATGGCGTCTATCGTGCCCAGGGTATTG
>JASFTV010000012.1:0-22656 GCA_050050615.1 Desulfobacteraceae bacterium | reverse complement strand
TTGTTTTCCCGGGGATCAACCATATAGAAGACTTTTGCTTTTTCCTGCAGTTTCTCCAGCAGCTCTGCCACCTTTGCGCGCTCTATATCGTACATGCGAACATACCCACTGCGGCTGCCCTTCTGCGCCCGCTCATGCCGATTCTCGAAAGGTCTGACGGAATATTATGCTGGAAGTAATTGGTTTACGAGAGCGAAATTTGGCGGGCGGGGGGGCCTTGAGTGTATTTCATTGCCAAAGTGCTAAAAGAGGGCCCAATGCGGGACGCGGCGCTATTCTTTAACCGATGTTTCAATTTTAAGCCCGTACTTCTCAATCTTGGAGTGCAATGTCGGTCGCGAAAGTCCCAACAGCTTTGCCGCCTGCGTGCGGTTACCGCCGGTGGCCTTCAGCGCCTCGCTGATCAGCATACTGGCGATGCGGTCCATACGGGCGTCAAACAGATTATCTTCAGATTTGTCGCTCAGGGCTTCCCGCAGCCATCGTCGAACAGCCTCTTCTCCGGCCGCCGGCTCCCTTTTGCTTGGCGCCCCTTCATCGCTAATGGCCTGAGAAATATCTTCCCGGGAGACGGGGGCGCCCCGGTTGAATATCAAAGCTTTATGAATGGCATTACCGAGCTCCCTTACATTGCCCGGCCAATCATAGTTGCCAAGCACGGCCTTGGCCTCTTCGGTGATGCCCGGGTTATCGGCGCCGCTGTCCCTGGCATAACGGGAAAGAAAATAATCCACTAAAAGGGGAATATCGCCCGGACGTTCGCGCAGCGGCGGAAGGGACAGCGTGACCACTTTGAGGCGGTAATAAAGATCCTCGCGGAAACGCCCTTCGGCGAGGGCTGCCTCAAGGTCCCGGTTGGTAGCGGCAATAATGCGTACGTCAACCGCGATCGTATCGCGGCCTCCCAGCCGTTCGATACTCTTTTCTTGCAGCAACCGCAAGATCTTGGCCTGGATACTGAAAGACATATCCCCGATCTCATCCAAGAAAACAGTTCCCCGATGGGCTTGCTCGATTTTGCCCACCCGCCGGTGGACCGCACCGGTAAAAGCTCCCTTTTCGTAACCGAAAAGCTCGCTTTCCAGCAGGTTTTCGGGGATTGCCACACAATTGATTACGAGAAAGGGTTTGTCGGCCCGCAGGCTGTGCTGATAGATGGCACGCGCCACAAGTTCTTTGCCTGTTCCCGATTCTCCCCGAATCAGCACTGTTGCATCCGTGGAAGATACCCGGCCGATCGCTTTGTACACCTCCTGCATCGGCTTGCTGCGGCCCAAAATGGCCTCACCCGAAGCTTTCTCCGGGAGTGCGTCCAGGTCAACCGGAGAACGCATAAAGCGACCGGCTTCTAGAGCCTGCTGGATCACGTTCAACATCTCCGGAATGTCAAAGGGTTTGAGAATGTAGTCAAAGGCCCCCATTTTGGTAGCTTCTATGGCGGTTTCGGTTGTCCCGTAAGCCGTCATAATAACGACCGGCAGCTTCGGGTCGATATCATGAATGGCCTGATATGTTTCCAAACCATTCATGCCCGGCAAACGCATATCCAGTATGACCAAATCGGGACGTCTCCGGCGGATCAGTTCAAGGCCAGCTTCCCCGGACGGTGCGCTCTCGCTGCGGTAGCCTTCCTCTGCCAACAGCCGCTCAAAGCTTTTGCGTAACTGATCGTCATCGTCAATGATAAGGATATCAGGCAAACTTCACTCCTTTATCGGTAAGGATATGACAAAGGCAGCCCCTTCGCCGTCCTTGCTGGTCAACTCCAATCGCCCGCCGTGTTGCTCAATTATACGGGCGGCAATACTCAGGCCTAATCCGGTGCCTTCTTCCTTGGTAGTAAAGAAGGGCTGAAAAATCTTCTCTGCAATGCTGGGCGGAATACCCGGCCCTTCATCCAGCACTCGAATGACAATCGCGGCTCCGGAAGGACCTTCTGAATTCACTTCCTCGTGGATTTCAAGGGTGCCGCCCTTTTTCATGGCTTCGCATGCATTGACCATCAAGTTCACAATCACTTCTTTCAGTTGTTCGGGATCCGCTTCCATCAACGGCAGGGTGCGGGGCCGGAATTGCTTGACTTGCACGTCATATGCTTGCAGGCGATGCCGCAGCAACTGGATAGCCGCATCCACCACCTCCGAAGCGTGGACCTGCTGCACTCTGAGTTTGGGAGGCCGGCTGAACTCCAGGAAATTCTGCACGATTGTATCAATGTGCCGAATTTCTTCGGAGATTACCTCAAAATCCTCTTTCTGAGACGGTGTCAGTTGAAGCGTGCGAGTCAGCGAAAACAAACGCATTTTCAGGGAGGTCAGTGGATTACGAATACTGTGGGCGGTGCCGGCAGCCAATTTGCCCACCAAGGCCATTTTCTCGGCTTGCAGGAGATGTTCCCGGCTTCTCTCCAACTCAGACTGGGTATGATGCACATCCTTAATCAGTCCGCGCACACTCTGACTGATGGCTTGAACTTCATTGCTGGAGCGTGAAGAAGTGTTTCTTCGATCCGCTTCCAGCGCCAAGCTGCGCAGTGGTCCGAGTATGTGGCCGACCAGCAGAATAGCCAACACCAGCCCCAGGAAAAGGACTGTCAGAATAGCCACCGCCGCGACAAGACGCAGTTTCGCAGCCTGCACACGGCTTTTTTCCCTTACCTCCTTTATCCTATCCCCGTGCAGATCCTTGTAGTTCTCACACAATTCAAGTGTATTGAAGAAATGTTTGCGCACCTTTTGGTGGAGCTGCTCTCCGATTTTGCGCTGGCCTGTTTTGTAATAGACGATGACTTGGTCCTTGGATGTGATGTATTTAATATACTCCGACTCAATCAGATCAACCGCCTTCTCTTGTTTCTGGTTTCCAATCAGTGATCGGGCACGCTGCAGTTCCTCTCGGAAAACTCGACGATACTTCGTCAGCTGCTCGAGCCATTCCGGATTCCCGTCCATAAAATAATAGGACACGAATCCTTTTTGATTGATAAGCGCTGTCTCCAAAGCAGCCGCAGCTCGAAAGGCGGCTACATCTTCATCAATGATGCGGGTGAACAGCCCTTCCATCTGGTAGGTGTACCAGACCGTGATCAGACCGCCCGCCAGGGTTAGCAAAACCAGAGAGGCCAAAAGGAAGTATATCCGGCCTCGCAGACTGATCTTTTTCCATATTTGCCGTGTACCTAACACTACCGTATATTTACCTTGTAACCGGGTCTCAGCGGTATTATATCACTCCAGGCCGTGGGCGGATAGGGCTTCTTTGACCTTGGCCTCCCTGATTTTCTCTTCATGGCTTCTTTTCTTCTCTGTGGCCTCTTTAACCTTTTCTAATAGCTGCTGCATTTCACACGGTTTCATTAAGTAGTCATAAGCCCCCAGTTTCATCCCTTCAATCGCCGTTTCCACGGTAGCATGCCCGGTGAGCATGATAACTTCAGTCAAAGGATATGTCTTCTTGATTGCACGCAGGGTTTCTATACCGTCCATGCCAGGCATCTTCACATCCAGAATGACAACATCCATGTTGCGATTCTTGTCGAGCTTCTCCAGCGCTTCGGATCCGCTGAAAGCTGTGACGACTTTCAGGTTTCTTTTCTCCATGCGCTTGGTCATGGTTTCCACAAACGGTTTTTCGTCATCGACCAGCATGACAAACGGCTCTTGCATCATTCCCCCTCCTTTTGTCAGGTTCCCCAAGGCCGGCGGGGTTTCCCTCTTCAGAAATGGCAGAGCAGCCTTGACTGCTCACACCCCACAATGCGGTGTTCTTTCTCCTGGTTTTTTTGAGCAAGCCTCATGCCAGCAGAGAAACCCACGGGAGATATGCAAGTAACTGAAAGGAGGAGTTTTATGGAGAAACCCCAGAAAGGAATAGTCGGTAGATTAATAAATAGGTGTCGGTTTTTCTTACAGATTGTAAAGATTATAGCGCTTATCAGAGTTTGGGCATAAAAAAACCCTCAATTGAGAGGGCTTTTCAAATCGATGCCTGGTTAAATGGTTGCTGTTCTTGACTCTCAAATGGTGGGCGGTGCGAGATTTGAACTCGCGACTTCCACCGTGTGAGGATGGCACTCTCCCGCTGAGTTAACCGCCCGGTGTTTTAGTTGAATGATTGAATGGTCTAATCGGCAAAGCTTGTGATTTTGAAGAATGAAAGTTACAGATACAATAGAAGAAAGTCAATGTAAACAAAAAATTCAAACAAGGCCCACCATTTTTTTCATCCCTTCAACCTCTTCGCTTTCAAGATAGCGATAGGCACCGTTTTTAAGGTCCCCTAAGTCCAGAATGCCGAACCCTGTCCGAATCAAATGCACAACCCTGTATCCAACGGCCTCAATCATCCGCCTTACCAGCCTTCTTCTTCCGCTGGTTATGGTTATTCTAATGACGCTCTGTCTGTCATTCTGCTGAAGGAGGGTCACTTTGCAAGGTCCGCTGAAGCCATCTTCGAGGCGAACGCCTTTTTTCAGAGCATTCATCGCCTCTCCAGATATTCTACCTTCCAGCGTCAGCTTGTATGTTTTTGGGACATGAAAACGGGGATGGGTGAGGCGATGAGCCCATTCACCGTCGTTGGTGAGAAGCAGCAACCCAAGGGTGTCGAAATCGAGACGCCCAACAGGATAAACCCTTTGGCTCACCCCTTTGAGGAGATCGGACACGATCGGCCTGCCCAATGGATCGCTGAGGGAACAGACATACCCGAAAGGCTTGTTCAGCATCAGATAGATCCTATGGAAGGGCCCCGGTATCTCTTCTCCGTCCACCTTGATGCTGTCCACTCCCCAGATGGCTTGGGTGCCCGGCTCCCGGATAACACGGCCGTTGAGAGCAACCCGGCCTGACCCGATCCACGTATCCGCTTTTCGCCTCGATGCCACCCCGGCCAGGGAGAGGATTCTGTTAATTCGCTGCTTCCTTCGAGGTGTCTTCCTCGGTTCCGTGGGCTCCGGCTTCCTCTTCACCCGTCTCCTTTGTTGGGGTGTCTCCCGAGGCTCCCCGGTCTTCGGCTTCCTCTTCGGCCGGTTCCCTTGGTGGGGTGTCTTGATCGGTTCCCTGGTCCCGGGCTTCCTCTTCACCCGCTTCCTCTGTTTCGGCTGGGGCCGCTTCATCTTCCTCAGTTCCAAGCGCCTTGATCTCTTTCAATTTTGGAAGTGAATGGATATCCTTGAGGTCAAAGACCTCCAGAAATTTCTTGCTTGTTCCATATACGAGAGGTCTGCCAGGAAGATCTTTGCGCCCCATGATCCTGATGAGTCCTTTTTCCAATAGGCTTCTCAAAATACCGCCCACATCCACGCCTCGCAATCTTTCGATCTCTTGACGGAGAATCGGTTGTTTGTAGGCGATGATGGCCAGTGTCTCCATCGATGCCCGAGATAGCCTGGTGGGTGAACTCTCGAGCATTTTCAGAATATAGGGGCCATACGCAGAGCGGCTCCTGAACTGGTAACCCCCGGCAACTTCCTTGAGGCCAAAACTACGACCCAGGGCTTCGTACTCGTATTGCAGGACCCTCAGGGCACTCTTTATATCGTCCCCCTTCACATCAGAAAGGCAGGAATGAATATCGCTTGCGCTGAGCGGTTTATCCGATGCAAAGAGCAGTGCCTCAATGATCAGTTTCAACGATTTACCCATGATATTTCATCCTCTTCTTCAAAAAGGGCTTCCAATCGAATGTCCGCGTCTTGATGGGTCTGAAAAATCCTGATAAGACGCATCTGGACTAGCTCCAAGAGGGCCAGGAAGGTAATGATGAATTCTGAAATGGTTCGGTCCTCACGAAAAAGGTCTTGAAAGTATAAAGCTTCGTGAGCCTTCAATTGATCCAGTATATAGGTCGTCTTTTCTTTCAAAGACCATTTGTCGAGCTGAAACTTCAATTGAACGCCCGGCAGATTCTGATCCACAATCTTCTTAAAGGCATCGATGAGTTGAAAAAGGCTGATATTCATAGGGGGTTCTTCCCCCTGAAATTGACTCGTTAACTCAGCAGATAGTTGACGTGCAAAAACGTCTCTGTCCAGCAACTCTCTTTCTGTAAGCTCTCCGGCGATCTCTCTGAATCGGAGGTATTCCAAAAGGGGACGGGTGATTTCGACCCTAGGATCCTCTTCCTCCTCCTCCTCGGCGCCGGGGAGGAGCATCTTTGATTTAATATGGATAAGTGTTGAAGCCATGACCAGAAAGTCTCCGGCTACACTAATGTTCAGAGCCCTCATCATATCCAGGTACTCCAAATATTGATCCGTGATTTTAGCAATAGGGATATCAAAAATATCCACCTCGTTCTTGCGGATCAAATGCAGAAGGAGTTCAAGAGGGCCCTGGAATATTTCCAGTCTGACTTCGTAATCCATGGTATCCGTCATCTGCCACGCTTCCTGACCGTCAGGGCCTCTGCGCCCTATGCCAGAGAATCCTATGAAGCCGGGCTTTCGAGGTGCCTTCCGAATTTTTCTTTCACAAACTTGATTTCATCTTCCTTTGCGCTAACCCGGTTGTTCAATCTAGCCTCCAAAAGGCTGTCGAAGATCTCTTTGTAAAGAGGTCCTGGTTTGAAACCCATCTCCCTCAGGTCCCTGCCTTTGAGGATGCTTTTTGAATCCCTTAATTTCGTAAAGTAGTTCGAAATGTGCCTTTTGATGGTCCTGTTGTTCGCCTTTGCCATCATATAGAGCAAGACCTCTGTATCATACTGGGAGAGCAATGTATAGAGGGTGTAGTTATCTTTACCCCTCAACCTGTAAAGCTTATCAAGCACTCTATTCACTCCTAATCTCTGGGATATCAGGCTGCGCCTTTCTGATTCCCCCATCTGCATTCTGTCTGCCACCTGGTTCAGGCTCTTTGCATCAAGCGCTGACGTGATCCCATGCCAGTAAACTCTCCACGGATCGTAGGGTTCATCCAGATAGAGGAGATCGAACCACGAAATGACCCCTTGAATGTTATGGAGTAATCCCTTTAAGTCATTTGCAAAAGTTATTTCAGGAGATATGATCTGGAGTAGGTCGAACTCATCCATTCTCTCAATCGCCTTTAGGGGCTCTTGCTCCATGAACAATAGCTTCAGTTCCATAAAAAGGCGTCGACCTGAAAGATCCCTGAAGCAGTTAATGGCAACAGCATTCTTCATAAGTGCAAGCGTCAGCCTCCCGATCCTGAAACCAAATCTTTGTTCAAACCGGATTGCCCTTAGCACTCGGGTGGGATCTTCCACGAAACTGAGATTGTGAAGGACTCGAATAACCTTTTCCCTGATATCTTTTTGGGCCCCGAAGTAATCCACCAAGGTGCCGTAGTCCCTTTTGTTCAATTTTACCGCCAACGTGTTTATGGTGAAATCTCTTCTGTACAGATCCATCTTAAGGGAGCTCATCTCCACGTTAGGGGGTGCGGCTGGTGACTCGTAGTATTCTATGCGAGCTGTAGCCACATCTACCTTGAAATCATCAGGGAAAATCAGAACAACGGTGCCAAATTTTTTGTGACTCCTCACCTTGACATCATGATGCCCAGCAAATTCTTGGGCAAATTTGATTCCATCGCCCTCAATGACAATATCCACATCCAAATTTTCCCGCTTTAAGATGATATCCCTGACGATTCCTCCCACCAGATAGACATTGTACCCCATCATGTCAGCCACGTTGCCGAACTCTTTAAAAAGCTTTATGATCCTTCTGGGTAGGCGTTCTTTAAGCATGGCAGCCATGTTCTTCTTCCGTAAGAAGTGGGAGGCATGGCTCGAGTCATAAAAGAAATCGGGTATGACAGGACCGCCGACAAGGATATTTAGTAAGTCTGTCCTGGTGATCACGCCTATCACCTTCCCGTCTTGGACAACAGGGAGAATCCTTAGCTTGTTCCTGATGATGAGCTCCTGAACCTCTTTGAGAGATGCATCCGGAGTCACGGCGGAAAATTCTATATTCATGTACTCTTTTATTTGGATGTCTCCAAGGCCAAAATAGACCGCCTTTTCTACGATTTGCCGGGTCACATAGCCCAGCAACCTCTCTTTTTCATCGGCCACCGTGAGGACATTGATGTTGTATTTGGTCATAACCGTGGCCGCCTCTTTCAATGTATCGCTGGGAAAGATATGGATCACCGGTGATGACATCATATCCCTTGCCTTTTTTTGAGGGATGATGCGGCTTCTGAGCAGGGCTTGAAGGCTCCTTTCCACCTGAATCAGGGTCTTGTTTTTGATAGTGGCTGAGGCAGCCTGGGGGTGACCTCCCCCGCCGAAGGCAAGGGCTATGTCAGCCACGTTCACTTCTTCCACCCGGCTCCGGGCGACCAGATATATCTTGTCCTCCATCTGGGCGAGGGCGATGATGACATCGAGATTTTCCATATCCATGAATTTGTGAACGAGGACGGCGAAGTCGCCGACGTATTCTTCTCTTGTGACATTGGCGATAACCACCTCTACGCCGTTAATGACGCGCTTGGTCGCTGATTCTGTCAGATCGCTCAAGAGCCAGATCTGCTCTGCACCGAATTCCCTGGTGAGCATGTCTGCAATGAGGTTGGAATTTGCCCCTTGCTCAGTGAGCCACGCGGCTGCACGGTGATCTTGAGCTCTTGTGGAGGCAAAGGTGAAAGAACCGGTATCTTCATGAATCCCCAAGCACATAATGGTTGCTTCATCTGAAGAGATGGGAACATTTTTTTCTTTGATGATTTCAGTGAGGATTGAGGTGGTTGCCCCCACCTCCCGTATAAACTCCACCTGGCCGTGTATGTCATCATCGGACTCAGGGTGATGGTCGTAAATGTGAATTTCCACATCCTCTTTGCGCACCAATTTCGAGAACTTACCTATTCGGCTCTTCTGGCGCGTATCGACGAGGATAAGCCGCTTGATCCGATCAAAATCGATGTGCTTTATTTTCGCGAAGTTGAAAAGGTAGGATGTCGAGTGAAGGAAAAAGTTTCGTAGGTTCTTTTCCTGAGAGCCTGGAAAGACAAGGGTTGCCCCGGGGTAGAGTTTCTTAGCGGCTATCATTGAGGCAAGCGCGTCAAAGTCAGCATTAATATGCGTGGTGATGACCTCTTCATGCGCCGGCCGTGAAGGGGGTTGGGCTTTTGAATTTTCCTTGTTTCTCTCTTTCATAGAAAAATCATATCATATTCCGAATGAACTGTATAATGCTACAGCTCGAAATATGACTGCCTGAAGTTGCTGAAATCACTGTGAGAAGGGGTCTGAGGCCGAAAACAAAAAAGCCGGGCACTCGTAACTGCGCCGGCTAGATTTTCCTGATCTTCAGCAAAAGGTCGGTTATAAACCTTTGACCTTTTCTTCCGTTTCCTGTCTCTTCTTACATTCGATACATAACGTGGTTACGGGTCGCGCCTTCAGCCTTGCCTCGGAGATTTCTTCACCACAAACCTCACAAATCCCGTAAGTCCCGTTATCGATTCTTTCCAGGGCCTCTTTGATTTTTCCTATCAGCTTCCTTTCTCTATCCCTTATCCTGAGGGTAAAATTCCGATCTGATTCGAGTGTAGCCCTGTCTGAGGGATCAGGCAAATTGTCCTTGTGAGAGGTCATACCGCTCACCGTCTTATTCGCCTCATCTAGGAGCTCATCCAGCCTTTCGCCAAGTAACTTTCTAAAATACCGCAGTTTCTTATCTGATAGCATGGCCTTTCGTTTTACCTCATCATGATTTTGTGATTTTCTCCCAAAAGGTTTTTCGATTGCCTTCTTGCTTTACCCCTTCGGCCCTAGCAAACCCCTCAAGAAGTTCCCGCTGGCGTGAGGTTAGTTTTTTGGGGACTTTAACTGTAACTCTTACAAAGAGGTCTCCCCTCCTTTTTCCGCTCAGGGTGGGCATCCCAAGGCCGGGGAGCGAGAAGACTTCGCCAGGTTGAGTCCCTCCGGGTATCTTGAGCTCGTGAACGCCCTCGTCTCCAAGCACGGGTATGGTTATCGTATTTCCAAGAGCTGCTTGCACAAATGATATGGGGACGTCACAGAGCAGGTGCTCTCCTTCTCGCTTAAAGAAGTTGTGCTCTCTTACATGGATGACAACGAAGAGGTCCCCTGGGGGCCCCCCTTGGTCCCCTGGCTCTCCCTCTCCTTGTAATCGCAGTTGAGATCCAGTGTCTACTCCCGCAGGGATCTTTACGGTTATCCTCTTATCGATTCTGACCTTTCCTTTGCCTCCGCATTCGCTGCAGGGATCGGTTATGATACGCCCTTTACCATGACACGTAGGGCAGGTCGTGCTGATTTGGAAAAACCCCTGGGATCTAACGACCTGTCCTCTGCCTTGACAGGTGATGCAGATCTGAGGCTCACTACCTGGCGTTGTGCCGGAGCCGTAACAAGGTTCACAGGATGCCCATTTCTTAAATGCGATTTCTTGCTCTTTGCCGGAAAACGCCTCCTCGAGGGTCAATTCCAGGTCGTATCTTAGACTCTGCCCTTGTCTGGCCCTGCTCCTTCTGCTTGTCCTGTGTCCAAAACCAAAGAATTCTTCGAAAATATCTCCGAAGCTGTTGAAAATATCTTCAAAGCCCGTAAAACCTCTAAACCCAGTCCCTGCCAGACCGTCATGGCCGAATTGATCGTAAATGTGTCTCTTATCCTCGTCTCTCAATACTTCATAGGCCTCCGCCGCTTCCTTGAAACTGGCTTCAGCCTCTTTATCACCGGGATTCCTATCCGGGTGATACTTCATTGCGAGTTTTCTGTACGCCCTCTTGATTTCTTCTTGGCCGGCGTCACGGGAAACGCCCAGGACGTCATAGTAATCCCTCCTGTACATTTTCAATGTCCTTCTGAAGCCCGTTCGTCCTTATTTTCTTCGCTATCAGAGGCCTTTTCCTGGGCCTCGTCCGGCAGCAGGCTATCTCCCTTGTCTTCGATGAGATGATTCTCCTGGGGTTTTTCCGATTTTGTGATGTGTGCGGCAGCAATCTCTCGCAAAGAAACGACAATATCCTTATTCTTTGAAATGATCGTTGGCTCTGCCCCTTTCCTTAGCTGTCGAACACGCTTGGCCGCCATGTGGATCAGCGCGAATCGGTTGTTTACTTTATTCAAACAGTCCTCTACTGTAATTCTTGCCATATCTATCTCCCTTTGTTTTCTCCCCGGGAACGCAAACCTGAAAAGAGACGAAATCAGAGCTGTGAGAGATCATGCAGGGCAGGCCCTTATCAAGAATTTCCAGGGTCTGTAAGTGGCCGTTTCATCTCTACAAGCTTGCACGAGACCTTAAATAAACTTTACTTTATAGCACCCATCCCCCTAAATGTAAAGTACATTTAAAAACCCAGCGCTTCATTTTTTCTTTCCTTCCACCTGTTGTTTTTTCTGTAAAGCGATAATAAAATAGACTACAATGGACCGGCAGGGCGCCGTGGCACCCCTTTCGTGCCAAAAAACCCTTAATTTTGGCAAGTTAGGCATTCTGAATGACGAATCAAGGCTTTCTGATTTTTTCAAGCATTTCTGGGGCCGGATGCTTGCGTCCCCATGGTAAAGGAAACTTACTGGTACCCGCAAATGGTTTCTGGATCGGTACGCGCTAACACATGAAACGGCCTCAGGTTCACGGAGACGACACCCTATGCTGGCAAAGGTGCTGAGCAGCGCCGTAATCGGAATCGACGCCTATGTTGTTGAAGTCGAAGTTGATATCTCACAGGGTCTACCTACCTTTTCAACGGTTGGGCTTCCGGAAGGGGCTGTTCGTGAAAGCAAGGAAAGAGTCAAGGCATCCATAAAAAACTCTGGGTATCATTTTCCCGCTGACAGAATTACCGTGAATCTGGCCCCCGCCGACATCAAGAAGGAGGGGTCCGCATTTGATCTCCCCATAGCTCTGGGCATACTGGCTGCAACGGGTCTGATATCGACAGCTTCATATTCTGATCATCTTGTGTTGGGTGAACTCTCCCTAGATGGGCTCATCAGACCCATAAAAGGGGCGCTACCCATAGCCATTATGGCGAAGGGTATGGGAATAAAGGGGCTCTTTCTGCCCACCGAGAACGGGGTGGAAGCAGCCGTAGTGGACGGGATCAGCGTTTACCCGGTAAAAACCCTAAGCCAGCTTGTAGGAGCCTTTTCGGGCGTATCAACACTACGTCCGTTTCAGATGGATCCCAATAGGGTTTTTGAAAAGCCCGATCATGAGGTGGACTTTAGTGACGTTCGTGGGCAGGAAAATGTAAAAAGGGCCATGGAGATCGCTGCCGCAGGTGGGCACAACATGATCATGATCGGGCCACCCGGTGCTGGCAAAACGATGCTTGCGAAACGCCTTTACACGGTTCTTCCGGAATTGAGTTTTGAGGAAGCGCTTGAGACTTCTAAAGTCTATAGCGTTATGGGTCTCATGCCCAAGGGGGTCGGCCTGGTGAACGCCCGTCCATTCAGGTCCCCCCATCACACGATCTCGGATGCCGGTCTGATTGGCGGCGGGCAGAATCCCAAACCCGGTGAGGTGAGCCTCTCCCATAACGGGGTGCTTTTTTTGGACGAATTCCCTGAGTTCAAGAAAAATGTTTTGGAGGTCCTAAGGCAGCCCATGGAGGAGGGATGCGTGACCATTTCCAGGGCGAACTCCACGGTCACCTATCCAGCTAATTTCATGCTGGTAGCGGCAATGAATCCCTGTCCCTGCGGCTTTTTAGGCGATCCCAAAAGAGAATGTGCCTGCACATATCTTCAAATACAGCGTTATCGATCCAAGATCTCCGGCCCTTTGATGGATCGAATCGATATCCACATGGAGGTCCCACCTGTTCATTTCAAAGAGCTCAAAGGGATGGAGAGCGGCCGAACATCATCAGAGGTTTCGGGTAGAGTCAAGAATGCAAGGGAGATGCAAGCCAGACGTTTTCATAGAATGAAAATCCACACCAACGCCAGTATGAGCAGCCGCCAGATCAGAAAATTCTGTGACCTCGACTCGGAGTCAAATGAACTTCTGGAAAGGGCGATGGATAAATTCGGCTTAAGCGCAAGGGCCCACTCAAGAATATTGAAAATCGCGCGAACCATTGCGGATCTGGAGGAGCGCGCTGAAATAAAGTCGGTCCACGTGGCTGAGGCTATTCAATATAGAAGCCTTGATCGGAGAATTCTCAGGTGAAAAGGATTTTTAAGTTTACCATATGGGCTTTTGTGATCGTCGCCGTGCTGACCGCCGGCATAGGGGGCGTCTTATGGTATATCTGGTCGAGCAACCTGCCCTACATAGGTACACTCAGGGAGTATGACCCGCCTATCATCACAGAAATCTATAGTGATGAAGGTGAGGTCATCGGAAGGTTCTGGGATGAAAAAAGGGTTGTCGTTCCGCTAGAGCAAATCCCGCAGCATGTGATCCATGCTTTTATTGCGGCGGAAGATGCCCGTTTTTACAAACATGAAGGTGTAGACATTGCAAGTATTGTCAGGGCGTTTATCAAGAATGTCATGGCGGGCAAAATAGAACAGGGCGGCAGCACCATTACACAGCAAGTGACCAAGTCTCTGCTGCTGAAAAACCCCGAAAAAACCTATAAAAGGAAGGTAAGGGAGGCGATACTCTCCTTACAAATAGAAAAAGCGTTCTCCAAAGAAAGGATTTTGTTCCTCTACCTGAATCAGATCTACCTCGGCCACGGGGCTTACGGCGTGGAAGCTGCAGCACGGACTTATTTTAACAAAAGCGGATCAGAGTTGAATCTCGCAGAGGCTGCTATGCTTGCGGGGCTCCCTCAGGCCCCGAGCAAGTATTCACTCTTCTCCCACTTTGTCAGGGCCAAGGCAAGACAAAGGTACGTGCTGCAAAGGATGTGTGAGGAGGGCTATGTCACGGCGGAGCAAATGGAGAATGCCCTGACTGCCGAAATCGCCATTGACGGGGGGGCTGAAAATCCTTTTGAAAAGGCTCCCTATTTCACGGAGCATATTCGCAGATATCTGGAGGAGAAGTATGGTCGCGACCTGCTATATGGGGGAGGTTTAAAAGTCTATACGACCTTGAACCTTAAGATGCAGCGCGCTGCGCAGGTAGCTCTCAATAAGGGTCTTCGCGAGTTGGATACGAGGGAAGGATATCGGGGGGCAGTTAAAGATCTCTTGCCCGAGGAGATAGGGGCATTCAAGCGAGAAGCAGTGGAGAACTTCAAAATGAACCCTCCCGCGCTGGGGGACGTCGTCCAGGGCTTGGTAGAGGAAGTGGATGATAGAAAAAAGCAGGTCATCGTGAGTCTTGGAGAAAAGCGAGGGATTCTTCCGCTTTCAGAAATGAAATGGGCCAGAAAGCCAGATCCAGAGGTTCCTTACTATGCCACCCGTGTAAAAAGACCGAGCCAAGCCTTAGCGGTAGGAAATGTTGTTCTTGTCCGTATCAAGGATGCGGCAAAAGCCCCTTATGATTGGAAGGTCTCCCTGGAGCAAGAACCGGATGTTCAGGGTGCGGTTTTTTGTATGGAGGCTGAGACCGGCCGGGTCAAGGCCATGGTAGGGGGCCGGGATTTTTCTCTCAGCCAGTTCAACCGGGCCATCCAAGCGAGGCGCCAACCTGGGTCAGCCTTTAAGCCCATCATTTATGCCGCAGCCCTTGACTCGGGTATGAACCCGGCGACGGTCATTCTTGATGCGCCCTACGTCTCCAGCATGAATCCTGTTGAAGAGGTCTGGAGACCGAAAAACTATAAGGAAAAATTCCATGGTCCCACCCTTTTCAGATCCGCCCTCATCAAGTCCAGAAATGTGATCACCGTGAAGATACTTAAACAGATAGGAATACCGTATGCCATAGAGTATGCGACTAGAATGGGTATAGAATCTGATCTGAGTCCCGATCTCTCCCTTGCCCTCGGCTCATCAGGCCTTTCTTTGATGGAGATCACCAAAGCCTACCTGGTCTTCGCCAATGGCGGCATGTTGGTTGAGCCTATTTTTGTAAACAAAGTCGAGGACCGAAACGGTCGAATCATTGAAGAGAACCAGCCTTCCATCAAGGAATCCATATCCACGGAGACCGCGTACGTGATGACAGACTTACTCAAGGCTGTGATCAAGGAGGGCACTGGCTGGAGGGCCAGAGCTTTAAAAAGACCCGCTGCGGGGAAAACAGGGACAACAAACGATCTCAGGGATGCATGGTTCTTGGGTTTTACGCCTGGCGTGGTCACAGGTGTTTGGGTAGGCTATGATGACCGAAAGCCAATGGGCAAAGGGGAGACGGGTTCTCGAGCGGCAAGTCCGATATGGCTGCATTTTATGTCCGAAGTTCTTGAGGACCGGGCGGTAGAGGATTTTGCTGTGCCGGAAGGCGTGGTCTTTGCCAAAATAGATGCAAAAACAGGCCTCCTCGCAAGCCCGCACTCAAAGAAGACGGTCTTTCAAGCTTTTAGAGCGGGTCAGGAGCCAAAAGAGTATACACCCAAGCCAAAGGTTGCCAAATCCGGCCAGTTCATGCAATTTGATATGGAAAGCTCTGATTAGAAACTCCGGGCCCATAGAGACTGTATCGTAATGCCATTGCCAGGGACTGAAACGACCGAAGGATCTCCTTGCACTGGGCCGGGACAGACGATCAAGGCAGGACCTTTGATTCCCCATCTGTTCTATGCTTTCTGGATCCCTCATTTAGATATGAGGGGATTTGCACCAATACGGTGGTGGTGTTAATGCCGACCTTTATGTCGACGTTGCCTTTGAGCAACCGTATGAGACGATGGGTAATGTAAAGCCCTCGACCAGGGCCTTCCCCTTCCAAAAGCCTCAGTCTTTCTTCCTCAGAGATGAGCCCCGTATTGCTGATTTCGATGCAGGCCCAGTTTCCATCCGCATAGGTTCGAAGAGCCAGGGTCCCTCCCCGTAGGGGTATGGCTTTGGTCGCGTTGTTGAGGAGATTATCCAGGATGCGTTCAATATGGAGTGGATAACACTCCACAAAGAGGGGATCTTGAAAAGGGCCTTCCTGAAGGCTCACATTCTGCTTTAGCATTTCTTTGATCGCCTCTTTGTTGATCTCGAATCGGTATTTGGCTATCTCCGTCAGATTCACGATCTGCTCTTTGCCCACTTGGTATATGCTGAGGGCCATTTCTTGCAAGCGACTCGTCTCTTCCAGCAGGATATCAAGATACCTTCTTATAGTGGGATCATCCTTTCTCATACCCTTCTGATAAAGGAGGCTCTTGAGCCTTCGGGCAAATCCTGCTGTCGCAATGGCTGGGTTCTTGAAATCATGGAGGATGTCGTCAAGGGCCTCCATTCTCTGCGCCTTCATCAGCTCTCGACCCAGGAAAAGAAAGATCTCAATTTCACCGTCTGTATACCTTTTCCGCTGGTCCAGGGCATCGAAAGTCATGAAGTGCGTGGTCCCCTCGTCTACGGTCAGGGGAACATAGAGAATGGAATTGATATTGTGGGCGGCTGCGAAACGCCTCAAATTCTTGGACACATGCTCACTTTTTTGCGGATCCATCACGAGCACGTAAGACGGGGTGATCACCTCATAAGGTGAGGTCTGGTCATAAGTTCGTCGCCTCAATACGAGCTCAAAAGCGGGCTCGTTTCTTATGGGAAAGCGCTTTCCAATGCCATGATACCCTGGGTAATCGGGATATCCCGCTTCGAGTACGACATGCTCCAGGTCCTCTGAGATGGAAAACAACGCACAGCTTTGTACATTAATGATGTCTGCAAGTTCTGGGATCACCCGGTTGAAAACCTCTTTCATCTTTACCCCACCCCGGGCGCCCAGCTTCAAAAAGATCTGTTGGACGATTGCCTCCTTCTTCTCATTGAGTCGGAACAGGGAGAGAATTTTCCTACGGGCGACGACATAGCTCAGCCTTCGAGCCATAAGTTCCGCCATCTGGATTTCCAGCGGCTTGAAAGTGCGGTCTTTTTCAGAGAAATAGATCTGGATGACGCCCACTGTGTCCCGCTCGTGAGGGAAGAAGCGAGGGATGGCTAAGGGCACAGCCATAATGGAATAAGCGCCTTTTTGCTCGATTCTTTTTTTATCCTGATAGAGCTCTTCTTTGAGGATGTTGGGAACAAGATAGGAGCGTTGTGTCTTGACGACCTCTCCGGCAATGGTATTTTCCAGAGGGATGTAGGTGGCTCGGGACTCCTCTTCGGATGGATATGATCCGTAAGAGAGCATCTGTTCCGTGCTTGGATCGTAAATCCTGACAGATGCCGACTGAGCTCCCAAGAAGTCCACCATATATCGGGTAACCATGGCAAAGATTTTTGGTTCAGAGAGGTCTGGATTGATTTCAATAATTTCGTCCACGCGGTTTGCGACCTCGGTCAAAAAGTCCGGTAAGATAGAACCATTAATCCGATCACGGAGATTCTTCCAAAAATCTTTGTCACCACATCCGTGAGCCCACGGCTCCTTTTGCATAGACTTTATGACTCTTTCGGCCGTTTTCCACATGTTTTAGGATGCTAAATCTTTTGTGCCCTGCAGCACAGTGTCAAAGAGTTCTTGAAGATCCTGCTTCTCGATGCATGAGAAGGCCACGCGCAGATCGTGTTGCCCGAGGGAAATGAGGCCCACCCCATATCTGTCAAGGAGATGAACCCTGAGAGGTTCGGCTTCCACAGTCTTCAATTTCAGACACATGAAATAACCCGAATTGAAAGGGTACACTTCCCAAGCTTCACGGTATTTGGGGTCGTTTAATACCCGTTTCACTTCCTCTGCCCGTTCCTTCATGATCCGAAACTTCTCTTCTTTTTCTGTCTTGTAAGTCGGGGCCTTCATCGAATGAAGGACGATGGACTGACTCAGATGTGACGCATTTGAGATGGAGCCTCTCACGGCACCAGCTGTTTTTCGCTCCAGTGCATGATAGACCCTATTGTGATGATCCTCAAGGCATGCACCATAGGTGATAAAGCCGACCCTGAGACCCCAAACATAGTCTTCCTTTGTTGCAGCGTCCAGTTTGATGGCCAACAGTCTTGGATGTCGGTCGACGATTCTCGAAAAGATGGACTCTTTCAGGATATCTTCCTCATAGAAAAGCCCGAAATATGCGTCATCCGCCACGGCCAAAACATTGGTTCCGTTCCGTGCCAAATCGATCAGAATATCCGCGATTCTATCGCCTTCAAAGGGCGTGGGTGCATATCCCGTCGGATTGTTAGGAAAATTGAGTATGACAGTCAGCTTGTCGGCCTTTTCTGATTCAGAACGAAGCCCATCTTCAAATCCTCTTAAGTTGAACCCCCCTTCTTCATGGAACAGGGGAAAGTGGGTTATTCGTGCCCCTCTGCGAACGGAGAATATAAGATTATAGTTTCCCCACATCTTATCTGGAAGAATCATGGTATCACCCGGGTCGACCCACATATCTGAAACCACGCTCAGACCATGCGTGATAGCGTTGGTGACCACGGGCAGGCTGATATATCTGCCCGCCAGCGAAGGATTCTTCTCAATCAATGCCTCCTTCCAAGCCTCACGAAGGGGCAAGCTTCCGAAGGAGGACGCATAGGTGAGGGCCTCCTCAGGCTCAAGCCTGTTCACCTGGCCCATAACGCAAGGCAGGTTCATGGTTCGGCCTTTTTCCGTGGCCATGCCAATGGTCGCGTTGAATCTATGGGCCTTTTCTTTGGCTTCAGCACCTTGGCTCAAAATGCCCTTCGGAAAAAACAGATTTTTTCCCACCTCAGAGAGCATCTCGTAGATGTGGGGATTGGCCGCTTGAATGATCTCGTTCAAATCCTTTGCAAGTGGATTCATATATGGTTTCCTTTTGTGGGAGGCGTTTTTGCTGTCCGTTTTTGCTCGAGCTATACATGTATAATTAGCGAGCAAGTACGATTCGTGTCAAGCAAAATAAAAGAGCGCTCGAGGAAGTAATGGGTGAGATATTTCTACAGAAAAGGATTGCCTTCGTCATCGGATCCGCTCAATCCGTCAGAAGCTATGGGCCCGCAGCCCAGAGTACCTTCGCTCGATTTTTATGTCTTGACTTGAAAACAGGTATCTTTATATAGTTCCACTTCTAGGGTTCCCATTGTAGCATGCGCCACAAAAGCAGTGGCCATGGTTGGGGTCAACGTTCATTGACCATAGGCAAAGGAGATGAGATTATGCGAGATGTGGTTATTGTTTCTGGTACGAGAACCCCTGTAGGGACTTTTGGCGGAAGCTTGAAGGCAACGCCTGTTGTACAACTGGGTGCGCTGGTATTGAAAGAGACACTGAAAAAGGCTGGGGTTAGACCTGTGGCGACGGATGATCTGACCCAGTTTGCCCCGGATATTTTCAAAGGGAAAGGCATGGTTGATCTGGAAAAAGAGGCCTATGGTTACGAGGATTCGCTCCAGCCCCTGCAGATCGACGAAGTGATCATGGGCAATGTCGTGGGTGCTGGACAAGGTCAGAACGTGGCCAGACAGGCCATGATCCGGGCGGGTATCTCCAAGGAGGCAAATGCCTTTACCGTGAACAAGGTCTGCGCCTCAGGAATGAAGGCCGTTGCTCTAGGCGTGCAAGCGATCCGTTCCGGGGAGGCTGATGTTATCTTGGCCGGCGGGATGGAGAACATGAGCCTCATTCCCTATGCAATCCCCGCCGCTCGGTGGGGCGCTCGGATGAACAATGTAGAGCTCGTCGACCTGATGGTTCTTGACGGGCTTTTTGAGATCTTTTATGGCTATCATATGGGGATAACCGCGGAAAACATTGCGGAATACTATGGAATATCCAGGCAAGAGCAGGATGAACTTGGGGCTCTAAGCCATCAGAGGGCAAGACAGGCGATTACTGACGGCCTTTTCAAAGAGGAAATCGTTCCGGTTGTCATCCCCCAAAGAAAAGGGGATCCCGTTGTTTTCGACACGGATGAGAGGCCTATGGATACAAGCGTTGAAAAGATGGCCAAGCTTCGTCCGGCTTTCAAAAAGGACGGGACTGTTACCGCAGGAAACGCATCAGGAATCAATGATGCTGCCGCAGCCCTTTTGCTCATGTCCGAGCAAAAAACGAAGGCGTTCGGACTCAAACCACTGGTCAAGATAAGGGCCTTTGCATCAGGCGGCGTCGACCCTGCCTTTATGGGCGCTGGCCCTATACCGGCTGTAAGAAAGATCCTGCATCGAGAAAAACTCGCTGTGGATGATTTTGGCGTCATTGAACTCAACGAGGCCTTTGCTTCCCAGGCGATCGCCTGCATGAGAGAGCTAAAGTTTGACATTGAAAAGACCAACCTCCTTGGCAGCGGTATCTCCATCGGCCATCCTATCGGTTGTACAGGGGCCCGCATCATTCTGACCCTCGTGGGTGAGATGTTGAGAAAGGAGCAGGCCCTTGGCCTGGCGACGCTTTGCATTGGTGGCGGCCAGGGCATGGCGACCGTTTTGGAAAGGGTGTAAGGCCGGGATTTAGGCTTTGAGAACGGATTTCATGGGAATTATCTTTTCGATAAAGGGAGCGCTCACCAATTGTCCGGGGAGCGCATCTCAATCGCGGATTAGAGGAGTGAGTGATGGCTTACGAGAATATTATCTGTGAAAAAGAGGGAAATGTGGCGATCATAAAGTTCAACCGGCCGAAGGCATTGAACGCCATCAATCCAGATGTAATCGCTGAAATTCATAGTGCCCTCGATGAGGTAGAAAGGGATCTTACCGTCAGGGTCCTGATCTTAACGGGAGAGGGAGAAAAGGCCTTTGTCGCAGGAGCAGACATCGGGTTCATGGCTGACCTTTCTCCTCTTGAAGCACGAAAATGGTCGCAGCAAGGACACGATCTCATGTTTCGCCTGGAAAACCTCTCAATCCCGGTGATTGCCTGTGTGAATGGATATGCCCTCGGTGGGGGGACCGAGATTGCCATGGCCTGCGACTTCATCTATGCATCAGAGAATGCGAGATTTGGCCAGCCTGAGATAAATCTAGGGATCATACCCGGTTTTGGGGGAACCCAGCGACTTTCTCGGCTCGTCGGCAAAGGCATGGCCAAGGAACTCTGTATGAGCGGTGTCATGATCAGTGCCCAGGAAGCGCAAGGGGCTGGCCTGGTAAACAAAGTCTTCTCTCAGGATACGCTATGGGAAGAGACCATGAAGACGGCGAGTCTTATTGCCTCAAAAGGAAAAGTCTCTTTGAGGGCTGTAAAGCAATGCATCGATCGCGGGTATGATGCGGACCTGCGCAAGGGATGCCACATGGAGGTTGATACATTCGGGCTTTGCATGGCAAGCCCCGATGCCAAGGAGGGAATGACCGCCTTCTTGGAGAAAAGAAAACCCGAATTTAAGGGCGAACTCATTTGATGGGGCCAAAAGATGGATTTTAGATTAAACAAGGAACAGGAAGAGATACAAAAAGCAGCGAGAGAATTTGCCAAGGGAGAATTTGATAAAGAGATCGCCCTTGAACATGAACGAACGCACACCTTTCCAAGGGCGATATGGAAAAAGTCATGCGATCTAGGGTTTTTAGGCATTCATTATCCGGAAAAATACGGCGGACAGGAATACGGCATCCTGGAGAATGCCCTTGTTGTTGAGGAGTTCTGTAGGCATGATTCGGGTATCGGCATTGCGATCAGCCTTGCTGACTTTGCATCAGAGATTGTTCTGCGCTTTGGCAATGAGGAGCAGAAGGAAAAGTACCTGATCCCCATTACAAAAGGTGACGCGCTGAGTAGCGGGGGATTTACGGAGCCTGACCACGGAAGCGACATTACCCTGATGAACACCACTGCGGTCAAAGAAGGGGACGAGTATGTCATCAACGGGGTGAAAACCTTTATCACCAATGGGACCATCAGCAATTTCGTTGTGCTGCTCTGCCAAACAGATCCGGGTGCAAAACCGACCTATCGCGGTCAGTCCGTTATTCTTGTGGAGAGGGATACGCCTGGATATAGCACTGCCGATGTGGGTGAGAAGATGGGCATAAAGATGACATCCACTGGAGAGCTCTCGTTCAACAATGTCAGGGTGCCTGTCTCACATCGGGTCGGTGAAGAAAACAGGGGGTTTTATCAGGTCCTGGAGTTCTTTGACGAAAGCAGAATAGAGATCGCTGCTCAAGCCCTTGGGATTGCCCAAGGGGCCTTTGATCGCGCCCTTGCCTACTCTAAGCAACGCGAGCAGTTTGGCAAAAAACTGGCCCAGTTTCAAGTCACCCAACATAAGTTGGCGGATATGATTACCAAGATAGAGACGGCCAGGCTGATTGTTTACAAAGCAGCCTGGAATTACGACCAGGGCCACATTGATCCCAAACTGACCTCCATTGCTAAGATGTACGCCGGACGGATCGCTGTGGAAGTGGCCGACGAGGCAATCCAGATGCATGGCGGCTATGGTTATATGCTTGAGTACGACGTGGAACGTTTTTATAGAGATGCAAAAATTATGGAGATCTATGAGGGTACCCGGGAGATACAGAAGAATACCATAGCCAGCGCATTGCTGGGCAAATTGTAGCTCAGGTCATTCTTGTCCAAAAACGAATCAGTGCTTCGTGCGAGCCAGGGGGGTCTCTTTTAAAAAACGAAGGGCATCGAGGAACAGTTATGGAAAAAGGGGTAGCAAAGGCGGGCGGAGCACCTTTGCAGCCAATTCCACGGAGCTACTTCCATGGGGATTCCCGGGAGGCTCTCCGCCCTGCCTGTCCCGTCCCTGCGGG
>JASFTV010000011.1:0-23012 GCA_050050615.1 Desulfobacteraceae bacterium | reverse complement strand
TCTCTTTTCAAAAACGAAAAGTCGCTGCCCGGTGACCAGCGTAAGGCCACGGGTGAGGCGGGCGGAGAGCCTCCCAGGAATCGCCATGGAAGTAGCTCCGTGGAATTGGCTGCAAAGGTGCGCCGCCCGCCTTTGCTACCCCTTTTTGCATAACTGTTCCTCGATGCCCTTCGTTTTTGAAAAGAGACCCCCATGGCTCGCACGAAGCACTGATTCGTTTTTGGACAAGAATGACTACGATTTTATTCTCATTTCTTCAATCTTAAGTAGGCATCAATAAACACGTCGATGTCCCCATCCATGACCTTCTCCAGGTCACCAACCTCCACATTGGTCCGATGATCCTTAACCAGCCTGTAAGGGTTGAAGACGTAGGACCTTATCTGGCTTCCCCACGCAATCTCTCTTTGGGCATCGTGGATCTTCTGCTTTTTTTCCTCGAGTTTGCTTTTCTCGAGGTCGTACAGCCTCGCCCTCAAAACCTTGAGGGCCATCTCCCTGTTCCGGTGCTGTGATTTTTCGTTCTGACACTGTACGACAATGCCTGAAGGAAGGTGCGTAATCCGAACGGCGGAGCTTGTCTTGTTTACGTGTTGGCCGCCGGGGCCGCTCGCCCTGAAGGTGTCGATGCGCAGATCCTTGTCTTCGAGGTCGATCTTGATATCCGTATCTACCTCAGGCAGGATCGAGACGGACGCAAAAGAGGTATGCCGCCTCTTTGTGGCATCAAAGGGAGAGATTCGGACCATGCGGTGAATGCCATTCTCCGATTTGAGGTGTCCGTAAGCGTAGGAACCTGTCACGGTGAAAGTCACATTCTTGATCCCTGCTTCATCTCCTGGCAAAGAATCAATGACGCGAACTGTGAAAGATTTTGATTCACACCACCGAAGATACATTCTAAAAAGCATCTCGACCCAATCCTGGGCCTCGGTACCTCCTGCACCCGCATTAACGGCAACAATCGCATTCCTCCGGTCGTCCGGTTCTGCCAGAAGTAATTGAAATTCCAGGCCATTGACCTCTTTTTCTATTCGAAAAACGTCTTTCTCAACCTCATTGAGCGCCGGCTTATCGCCCTCTTCAAAGGCCATTTGGGCAAGGATTTTGGCATCCTCGGTCTCCCGGTAATACTTGTTCCACCGTTCTATGATTTCCTTGAGGGTGACCCGCTGCTGGTTCAGCCTGGATATCTCTTCCTGGTCTTTCTGCCAGAAATCGGCCTTTGCCATTGTTTTTTCGATTTTTTCAAGCGCCTCCTGCTGTTCATCGAGGTCAAAGATGACCTCTTAGGGCCAGAAGTTGATCCATGATATTTTCGATTTTGATCATGACTTCTTGGTTCATTTTAGGCCTCCTTTAATGGGTAGCGCTGTCTTGAAATGCCTTAAGCTGTTGTTCCGTCTCGAGCACCCATCTAAGTGTAAAGAAAACAAAGCATTATTGCGGTGTTTATGTGTTCTATTCCATTCGTACCAATATTTTAGAATAGCATAAAACATAAAAAAAGTTAATCAAGCCTATGCCCAAAAGAAAGACAGCGAAGAAGTCCCCGTATCGCGTATAGACCGTCAGGCCCGAATCCCCTGGCCCGATTTTCTGGGTCAGTACCTCTTCCGTGAACAGTTCGCCGTGGTCAACAATTTTTCCCCGATGCGTGATGAATCCGCTGAATCCCGTATTCGCTGACCTGACTAATGGCCTTCCATTTTCGACGGCTCGAAAAACGGCCATACAGAAATGTTGATACGGAGCGCTTGTCATCCCATACCAGGCATCATTCGTCAGGTTGACAAGCAGGTCTGCGCCATTTTTCACATGGGCTCTTGCCAGTTCCGGAAATATGATTTCGAAGCAGATCAAAATGCCGGCAGAGAGACGGGAAAGCTCTAAGGGCACGATCTTCTCCCCCGGAGCGAAATCCCCGGTTGAGACAACCAAACGGTTGACGAAAGGCAGGAACCTTCTCAGAGGAACATACTCGCCGAAGGGTACCAGGTGAACCTTATCATAGTATCCTGATATTCTGCCTTTGGGCGAGAGGTGAAAGGCACGATTGTAAAACGTGGTCAACCCATTTTCCTTCCTGTAAGCCGGGCTACCGAAAATCAGGTCCGCGCCAGATTCTCGGGTAACCTGAATCACCTGGTAGGCCAACGCTAGATTGTCTTGGAAAAAGAAGGGAACCGATGTTTCCGGCCAAACGATCAAGTCCGGCCTGAAACTGGAAGCAGCACGGGTCAGGTTGCGGTATATTTGGATCGTCTTCTCCTGGTAAGCAGGATGCCATTTGATGGACTGATCAATATTACCTTGTATGATGGCAATCTTTGCAGGTTCCTGGTCAGTTTCCCCCCTTGTTCTCTCTGAAAGGCGCTGATGGCTGTAGCCCAGCGTGAAAAATGCGATGAGTGCGATCACCGGAATTTCCCATTTAAGGGAACCTTTCTTTTCGAAATTGCGGCCAAATAGCAGGGCATAAATCAGACCGTTTGAAAGAACCAAAATGAAGGACAGGCCGTAGACACCGACCAGGTCCGCGATCTGGATCAGTTCAAGATGCTGATACTGGGTATACCCCAGAAGGCACCAGGGAAATCCCGTCAAGACTTTCGCCCTTACATATTCAAGGCCTACCCAGAGGCTCGCGATCTTGAAAAGTACAAACCGGGATCCCCTGAAATAAGAGACAGCGTATGAGAAAAGGGCGAGGTAAAGGGACAGGTACAGGCAGAAAATAACCAAAATGCTCAGACTCACGAAGAGATGAATGTTGCCGTAATGTTCCAGGACCACGACGACCCAGTAGATCAATGTTATGTAATGGGCGAAACCGGCCAAAAGCCCCAACCTGAAGGCGCGAGAAGCAGATGCACGCTCAAGGCCCTTCAGGAGAGGGACCAGGGCAAACCATGCCAGCCAGTCCAGCTTTCCGGGTGGAAAAGAGGCTGTCAGCATCACGCCTGAAAGGGTCACATATAAGTATTTTTCTATGCTTTTGGGGTTCATCTTTTTGGAAACCAAGAGAGTCTGTGGTGGAGGCAAGGTATGGACTGTCTTACGGGGTCATTGTTGACCGATGTCTTCGACGTTGGGTGTTGGAGAGGCCTTGCGCCTGATGAGGATTTTGTTGATTTTTCTAGAGCCTGCAGACTTGATGATCATTTCAAGATCTTTAAACATAACCCTTTCATTCACCTTCGGGACTTTCCCCAGGAGGTGTATAACAAATCCCCCTACGGACTCAAAATCACCCTCGGGCAACTTGATGCCGAAATGTTCTTCCAGTTTTTCGATTTCCAGGCGCGCATCTACAGAAATAGTATGTTCATCAAAGACATTCAGGAACGGGGGCTCTTGATCATGTTCATCCATGATTTCGCCCACGATCTCCTCGATGATATCCTCGGCCGTAATAATACCGGCTGTACCTCCGTAATCATCGGTCACGACCGCGAGGTGGGTCTTCCTCTCTCTCAGCTCTTTCAATACGTCGCTTGCATTCTTTTTGAGGGACACAAAGTGAGGCTTTCTTAGAATTTCGGGGGGAATGGTTGAATCCAGGTTCCGCCCCCAGAGCTTGAGAAGGTCTTTGGCATGGAGAATGCCTGCAATCTCATCAAGACTATCCCTGTGAATAGGAATTCTTGTGTGGCCACACTCGCTGACCAGCTTTATGGCCTCACCGAGGGTTGAATGGATTGGGGCAGAAGATATCTCTGTACGAGGGACCATGATCGAGTGGGCTGGGGTCTGCTTTAAATGAAGGACACCTTGAACCATGTCCGACTCTTCATGGGAGATCAGACCCCTGGCCTCTCCTTCATTCATAAGGTCGTGGATCTCCTCAGTGAGGTCAGCCCCCTCATCGCGACGCTTTTTTTTCCATATCCGAGATTTAATCAGGTTGAGAAGATTTTGAGTTGACCTATCTTCCAATGAAATGTCCGTCCCCCTCGTTTCTATGAAAGTGGCGGTCGATCGTGTGGCTAGCAGTGAAAATAGAGCATTTTTCGGGTGTTAGGCTTAATATACAACTCATCTTATTTTGATATGCTTTTCGTGTCAAGATTTTAAAGGATTGCATTTTTTACAGAGCAAATATTTCTTGACTTTAGGTGGTTTTATGTTATTTTTACTTTTTAATATTAGGAAAGCAAGCTTTAGTAATGTCTTCTGGGTAAACACCGGAAGCCGTCGATAGATGGGACAGGCGGGCATAGCTCAGCTGGTAGAGTACAAGCTTCCCAAGCTTGGGGTCGCGGGTTCGAACCCCGTTGCCCGCTCCAGAATTTTCCCATAATAAGGCCTGACTCCCTTTTTGAGGTTGTCAACCATATCCATAAGATGGCTGGCTTACTTCGAATTGCGGACGTGGTGTTGGTTTTCTCTATTGCCTTATGGAATTTATGCAATAATAAAACTGGCAACAACCCAGTCTGCAATTAGGAAGCGGGCCTCATCGCCCGCTTTTTTATTAGGATGTCTCGAAGAGTCAAATTGATAATGAAAGAGGTCGCGGATCTCGTAGAACCCATTCTCGATGACATGGGTTTTGAACTGGTGGATGTCGAGTATCTGTCCACTTACGGCAGATGGGTTCTCAGGTTATATATAGACAAAGAGGGTGGCGTAACCATAGATGATTGTGCGAGGGTAAGCGGAGAAATCGGTGATCTCATCGATGTAAAGGACCTTGTTCCACATCAATATATCTTGGAGGTGTCATCTCCAGGCCTCGATAGACCTCTTAAGAAGGAGAAAGATTTCATGCGTGCGGTTGGCAAGAAGATCAAGGTCAGAATGGTCACCCCTTTGAAGGGGCGTCGAAAATTTGTCGGTTATCTGACCCGGTTCCAGGGTGAAGTTCTATATCTTGAGGTGGAGGGTGAACAGGTCGCCCTGCCTTGGCCTGAAGTGGATAAGGCCAATCTGGTTTACGAGTTTGCGCATTAAAAAATCCAAAAAATCTGCGGGGTGAAGACAAGATGATTACAGAGTTAAAGAGAGTCCTCGACCAAGTAAGCCGTGAGAAAGGTCTTGATAAGGAGATATTGATCAAAACCCTTGAGGAGGCCGTAAAGGCAGCCGCCAAGAAGAAGTTGGGCCCTAGTTATGATCTGGAAGTGAATTTCAATGATGAGATCGGGGAAATTGAGGTTTTC
This sequence comes from Desulfobacteraceae bacterium, assembly GCA_050050615.1. Lineage (GTDB taxonomy): Bacteria > Desulfobacterota > DSM-4660 > Desulfatiglandales > HGW-15 > JASFTV01. Next base: position 17,847 of record JASFTV010000011.1, on the reverse strand, counting down.
GAATTCAAGGAGGTTGTGGATGAGGTCAACAACGAGCATCTCGAAATATCTCTGGCAGAGGGGCGCAAGGTTGACCCCGAATGCGAGGTGGGTGACAGCCTTGGCATAAAAATGGATACCGATGAATTTGGAAGAATAGCGGCTCAATCCGCGAAGCAGGTGATCATGCAGCGTTTGAGGGAAGCTGAAAGGAACATTGTTTATGGCGACTTCAAGGATAGGCGCGGTGAGATCATTCACGGCATCGTTCAGAGATTCGACAAGGGCGCTATCATCGTCAATCTTGGCCGTACAGAAGCGGAACTTCCCCTCAAGGAACAAATACCCAAAGAATCCTATAAACATGGAGATCGCATCAGGGCCTACATTCTGGACGTAAAGCAGTTCAGTCGAGGGCCTCAGATCGTTCTCTCGCGTACCCATCCTAATTTCCTATCGGCTCTTTTCGAAAATGAAGTTCCGGAAATTGCTGAAGGGATTGTCTCTATTAGCCAGGTAGCGAGAGAACCTGGAAGCAGAGCAAAGATCGCTGTCAGTTCTAAGGATGGTGATGTCGATCCTGTAGGGGCATGCGTTGGCATGAAGGGAACAAGGGTGCAGGCTGTGGTTCAGGAACTACGAGGAGAGAAGATAGATATTGTCACCTGGGATCCTGATCCAGCCAAGTTTATTTGCAATGCCCTGGCACCGGCGGAGATCATGCGGGTTATCGTTGATGAAGATAACAAGTCCATGGAGATCGTTGTACCTGACGACCAACTGTCTCTGGCTATTGGCAAGAAGGGACAGAATGTTCGCCTCGCTTCGAAACTATCCGGATGGCACTTGGATGTAACCAGTGAGACCGATTACAACCGTTCCCTGAAGGAAGCGTATGATTCCCTTCTTAAGCTTGACGGGGTCGGGGAAAAGACAGCTTTGAACCTCTACCAAACAGGATTCAGGTCGGCTGAAGAGGTAGCGGCGGCAGAGATCTCTGATCTGGTTCAGCTAAAAGATATAGGTGAGGAAAAGGCCACAAAAATCATCCGAAGTGCCGTTGAATATATCAAGAGCAAAGAAGCCGAGAATGCGGCTGCGGATAAGGACAGTATTGATGGAGAGGAAACCGGGTCTGGTGAAGACGTTCCAGAGGTTAACGAGGAAGGAGAAAAGGACGTGGCCGATGGGCAAGGGTAGAGGCCATATCCCTATGAGGACCTGTATCTCGTGTCGCACAAAGCGAAACAAGAGTGAGCTTATCCGTTTTGTTCTAGACCAAGAAGATCGTTTGGTAAGAGACGATCTTGGAAAGAGGCCAGGCAGGGGGACTTATGTTTGCCGCACGAAATCCTGTTTGCACAGGATGGGTTTTAAGGCGGCTTCTCCCATGATGGTCGGAAAACTTTTGGAGACCTAAAATTCACAGCACGTTGGGGGGTTAAATGGCTAAAGTCAGGGTCTATGAATTGGCCAAACAGCTTAACATGGATAGCAAGGAACTGGTGGAGAAACTCAAGGCCGGAGGACTCAGCATCAAGAATTATATGAGCACTCTGGATGAGGAAACGGTTGTCAAAGCCAGAGATATTGCGACGGGCGTCGTATCAGAAGTCATTGAGGAAAGAAGGATCAGACCCACTGTCATTCGCCGGCGTAAGAAGACGGTTACCGTGGAGCCGGAGAAAGTGCCGGTGAAACCTGAGGAAGAAGCAGAAAAACTGAAGGTCGAATTGGAAAAGCCGGAGTTACCCCCCGAAGAAGTGGTGAAAGCGGCGGAGCCTGCTGGCAAGAAGGTTGCAAAAGAGGTCAAGAAAAAAGAACCGAAAGAAAAGGTAAAGGGGAAGGGGAAAGCAAAACCGAAAGCGAGAGTCAAAGAAGGACCTCCGTTGAAGGAGGAAGGGGCACCACCCGAAGAGATTCAAGAAGCCTTGTCTGTGGAAACCGGGAAAGGAAAGGCTCCGGCCAAAGCCAAAGGAAAGGCTAGAAAGGCGAAGAAGAAAAAAGCGGATAAGCCGGCGAAGATCATCAAGAAGGCAGAGGAAGGGCCTTTAAAGAGCTTCCTGGGAAAGAGAAAAGAAGAGGTTACTCAGAAGGAGAAGCCGGTGTCTCCCGTGAAGTCTGTAACGGAACCGAAAGCGGTCCCCCCGCCCGAAGAAGGTGAAAAGCCGGCAAAGAAAAAGAAAGAGAGGAAGAAGGCGGGAAAAGAGGAGGTTGCCCCGCGAACCGCGATTCGGCATCGCAAGTTGGAGATTTTTGAAAGGGCTGACCTCTATGAAGGTCGCATGATCAAGCGCAAAAAGAAGGAGGCGGTAAGCAAGGAGGGCCAGAAAAAGTTAAAGCAAACGGAAATCACCACCCCCAAGGCGATAAAAAGAAGGATCAGGGTCCAGGAAACGATTACGGTGGGAGAGCTTGCCAGGGGAATGGGCATTAAAGGTGCTGAGCTTATTGGAAGGCTGATGAGCCTTGGCGTTGTGGCTAATATCAATAAATCCATTGATTTTGATACAGCATCCCTTGTTGCAGAGGAGTTTGGTTATGAACTTGAGCTGGACCAGTTTAAATTGGAGAGCAGCCTGGTTGAGACGGAGGATAAACCCGAAGAGCTGAAGCCGAGGCCTCCGGTTGTGACCATCATGGGGCACGTGGATCATGGAAAAACATCCTTGCTGGATTACATAAGAAAATCCAACATCATTGCAGGTGAGTCGGGTGGTATTACCCAGCACATTGGGGCCTACTACGTGGAGAGAAAAGGGGGAGATCTTGTCTTCCTCGATACCCCCGGCCACGAAGCATTTACCGCCATGAGGGCCAGGGGCGCGAAGGTGACCGACATCATCGTGCTGGTTGTTGCCGCTGACGACGGCGTCATGCCTCAAACAAAGGAGGCGATAAACCATGCACGTGCCGCGGATATTCCTATCATTGTGGCTGTTAACAAGATTGACAAAGCTGAAGCAAATATTGAAAAGGTTCAAAGGGGACTGGCGGAGACGCAGTTGGTCCCGGAGGAATGGGGCGGTGATACGATATTCGGGTATATTTCAGCAAAGACAGGCGATGGGATTAACGACCTGTTGGAGCTCATCCAGCTACAGGCTGAAATCCTTGAGTTGAAAGCAAATCCGGACAAACCTGCAAGGGGTATTATTATTGAGGCTAAACTGGACAAGAACAGAGGCCCTGTGGCGACCGTTCTCATCAAAAACGGAACGCTCAAACAGGGGAGCCATTTTGTTTGCGGCGAACACTATGGCAAGATCAGGGCTATGCTCAATAACCGTGGCAGGAGAATGATTTCCGCGGGTCCCTCAATGCCTGTTGAAATATACGGTATTTCGGGTGTGCCCATGGCTGGGGATGAGTTCATTGTTGTTGAAGATGAAAAAATGGCCAAGCAAGTGATTACCTATCGTCAGCTTCAAGCGAAGACAAAAGAGGTGGCCAGGCGAGGCATCGTAAGCTTGGATGACCTATTTGAGAAGATAAAAGAGGGAGAGGTCAAGGAACTCAATATTATTATAAAGGGCGATGTCCAAGGTTCCCTGGAGGCCCTTTCCGACTCTCTCCTCAAACTGAGCACAGACGAGGTAAAACTCAAAATCATCCATGCTTCTACGGGGGCCATAAAGGAAACAGATGTGATGCTTGCCTCCGCCTCTGATGCCATCATAATCGGCTTTAATGTGCGTGCAAATCCGAGGGTCGCTGAAATTGCGGAAAAGGAAAAGGTCGATATCAGGTACTATGACGTCATTTATAATGTGATTCAGGACATTCGCTTGGCCATGAGTGGACTTCTTGAGCCGGTTTATCAGGAAAATATTATCGGACGTGCAGAGATCAGGGAGGTCTTTCACATACCCAAAGTGGGGGCTGTTGCCGGATGCTATGTGACGGATGGCCGTCTTGAGAGGAATGCCAATGTACGTCTCCTGAGGGACGAGGTCGTGATCTTTGACGGTAAGATAGCATCCCTTAAACGTTTCAAGGAAGACGCCAAAGAGGTCCTATCTGGCTATGAGTGCGGGGTTGGCCTCGAACATTTTCAGGATCTGAAGCCGGGAGACGTTTTTGAAGTCTATCAGATAGAAGAGCTGCAAGCGGAGCTTTAGTGCTATGGTCGTTGGTACGCTGAGAGTAGAATTCCGCCTCCATGACAATCGTTCTCTCAAAGGAAAAAGAAAAATTGTCCGGAGCATGGTGGATAAGGTGAAGCACAAGTTTAACGTCGCCGTAGCCGAAATTGGCTCGAATGATAAATGGCAAAAGTTCGAACTGGGCATAAGCACCGTTGGGAATGACAGACGTCACATTGATGCATCATTGAACAAGATTCTCGCTTATCTGGAGTCTTTGTATTTGGCCGAGATTGTGGATTCCAAAACAGAAATCCTTAATCTTTAGGCACTCTGGGATAATGCCATGTTAGCCGGGAAGAGAGCTGCCAGGGTTGGCGATCTGATTCTGAAGGAGATTGCCCATTTGCTCACGAGACGGGTGAAGGATCCGAGAGTGAGGGGGGCAACGCTCACGGGAATTCATCTGAGCAATGACCTCAGGCACGCCAAAGTTTATTACAGTCTCATAGGAAATGAAAAAGCCATTCTGGAGGCCCAGACAGGGTTGGACAGCGCTAAGGGCTTTATCAAGAGAGAGATGGGACTCCGAATGGACCTGAAGTACGTCCCTGATATTGTATTCAAGCACGACCCGTCTCTTGAAAAGGGCGATCACATGGAAAAGCTTTTTCAAAAGATTAGGCAGGACGCCTCTTCAGAAGCCAGCGAATAAGAACGGCAAATGGCATATCCCCATGACGGTATTGTTCTCATTGACAAGGATGAGGGTGAGAGTTCCTTCAGCGTGGTAAAAAGGGTCAAGAGGATCCTAGGGGTAAAAAAGGCAGGCCATGCCGGGACCCTTGATCCCTTCGCCACCGGATTGCTCGTTGTTCTTTTGGGTCAGGGCACAAAGCTCTCATCCTATCTCATGGCAGGGGGGAAGACATACCGGGCCACACTGAGACTGGGCGTTGAAACAGATACCATAGATCCGACGGGCCGGGTTGTCCGGACAAGGCCTGTGCCAGTGTTTAAACCGGAATACATCAAAGAGAAGGCCTCAGGATTCATCGGAGAGATTGAGCAGGTTCCGCCTGCCTTTTCGGCACTGAAATATGAGGGAAAGAGGGCCTATAAGTTGGCCCGAAAAGGGATTCAAGTCGCGTTGAGAAAGAGGAAGGTCAAGATCCATCATCTGGAGATCATCTCATTTGATCTGCCAGAGGTAACCATACTTGTTGCATGTTCCGGCGGGACGTATATCCGAAGCCTCGCTGATGACATGGGGAAAGCGCTGGGATCGGGAGCTCATCTCAGGGCCCTGAAAAGATTGTCTGTCGGATCATTCTCGGTGAAGGATGCCTTGCGTTCAGGGGAGATGGAACTTGGGCCTCATGAGAGCCCTTTGCAGGATAGAATCATAGCTTTGAGAGATGCCATACCCGATATGGAAGAGGCGCAGGTGGACGCTTGGACAGCCCAGAAGATTAGAAAGGGTTATCAGCCTAAGTATGAGGATTTGCACAAAGAACTCCCTCTGCCCGATCATTATGCAGGTGATATGAAACTGGTAAAGGGCACGGAATTGGTGGCCATCGTGAAAACAAGCTGGGATCTGAATGCCGGTGAGAGCTGGTCAAAAGTAGTCAGGGTGTTTCACTGAGCTTCTGTGGTGATGTGATGGTCAACTTTGGAAAAAAAATCTGAGCTGTGCCGGTGAACTCAGTGTCTCCATTGCGATTGATGCAAGCGTCGAGGTGTCTTCCACAGCAGTAAATGCGAAAGAAGAGATGAGAGATGGTGAAAGGGCCAAGCCTGAATGACAGATGAAAACATTAACCCATTTTAAAGGAGGAATTGACCGTGGTATTGGATCCAGAAGCCAAAAGGCAGATCATTGATCGGTTTAGGTTGCACGATAAGGATACCGGTTCCCCAGAAGTTCAAGTTGCTATTTTGAGTAATCGAATCAACTATCTCACCGATCATTTCAAAATACATAAGAAAGACCACCATTCTCGGAGAGGCCTTTTGAAACTTGTCGGTCAACGAAGGAGGCTTCTGAACTACCTTAGGAGGACAGATATGCAAAGATACCAGACCATCATCAAGGAGCTTGGGCTCAGAAAGTAGGCTTGATGGAGTAAAGGGGAATTTCCAGGTGGGAAGCCTGATAAAGGAACTGGTATCTGATTAGTGAAAGGATGGATAAACAGATGATTAAGAGCAGCTCAAGGGAAATTGATGGTCAGCGGCTCCACATAGAAACGGGTCGTATAGGAAAGCAGGCCAGCGGCTCTGCCGTGGTAACCTTTGGTGAAACGGTCGTTCTGGTGACTGTCGTCGCCACTGATGAAGTTCGGGAGGGCGTGGATTTCCTGCCCTTGACCGTGGAATATCAGGAGATGTCCTATGCGGGTGGCAGAATTCCCGGAAACTATTTTCGCAGGGATATGGGAAGGCCGAGTGAAAAAGAGACCTTAACGGCCCGACTGATAGATCGGCCATTAAGACCCCTTTTCCCTGAGAATTACTATTTCGAGACACAGGTCATAGCGACTGTGCTGTCCACAGATAAAGAGAATGAAGCAGATGTGCTGGCCGTTTTGGGGGCTTCCACTGCCCTGGAGGTCTCAGACATCCCCTTTGGGGGGCCAATAGCCGCTGTTAGAGTGGGCAGGGTGAACGGCAAGTTCGTGACCAATCCGGCGCTTAGCCTCCAGGAAAATAGCGACATTAATCTCATCGTGGCGGGAAACAGGTCTGGTGTTGTCATGGTGGAGGGTGGGGGCCGGTTCGCCCCGGAGTCGGATATGATAGAAGCCATCTTTTATGGTCATGAAGCTCTTCAGCCTTTGCTGGAGATGCAAGAGGAGATCAAAAGAGATGTGGGCAAGCCGAAGCGGGAGATACCGCCTCCCGCCAAAGATGAAGCGATGGAGGCCAGAATAACTGAGATGGTGACGGCTATGCTTGAAGAAGTCATCAATACGGGCGACAAGAAGCTTCGTCAAGGGAAAAGAGAGGATGTGTTTGAGAAAGTTCTCGAGGTCTTATCCGAAGCGTATGAGGATAGAGAATCTGAAATCAGGGAGGCAATCTATGACCAAGAGAAGACAATGGTCCGTCGGATGATCCTTGAAGAGGGACGTCGGATCGACGGACGCGATTTCACCGAAGTCAGACCCATAGAATGTATGGTCGGGGTGTTGCCCAGGGTCCATGGCTCTGCGCTTTTTACCCGAGGGGAGACCCAGTCTCTGGTCCTAACCACATTGGGCACCGAGATGGATGAGCAGAGGATAGAGACGATCTACGGAAACAAATTCAGGCACTTCATATTTCACTATAATTTTCCTCCCTATTCCGTGGGAGAAGCGAAAAGGCTCGGTGGTCCCGGAAGGAGAGAGATCGGGCATGGTGCACTGGCGCGTCGCGCCCTATTACCGATTATTCCCCCTAAAGAGGACTTCCAATACACCCTCCGGGTTGTTTCTGAAATTCTTGAGTCGAACGGCTCTTCGTCCATGGCCAGCGTCTGTGGGGGATCGTTGTCACTTATGGATGCAGGCGTTCCCATAAAAGCGGCCGTTGGAGGTGTCGCCATGGGCCTCGTGTCAGATGGCGAGAAAATGGTCATTCTTACGGATATCATAGGGGACGAAGACCACTATGGTGATATGGATTTCAAGGTGACCGGCACGAGAGAAGGTATAACGGCTCTTCAGATGGATATTAAGATTGATGGCGTGACCAAGGAAGTCATGCAGGAAGCACTTGAACAGGCCAGGATGGCCAGGCTCTTCATACTGGATAAAATGGATGAAGCGATCTCTACACCGAGAGGCGAGATATCCCAATACGCACCGGTGGTCAAAACACTCCAGATAAGGCCTGAAAAGGTGAGGATCCTTATTGGCCCAGGGGGTAAAGTGATCAGGGAAATATGCAACGCCACCGATTCACGGATTGATGTGGATGATGAAGGCCGAGTCACGATTGCATCCCCGGATGCCGAGACGGCCAAAATGGCGGCGGATATGGTCAGCAAGATCGTTCAGGATGCCGAGGTAGGTAAACTCTACATGGGCAAGGTGAGAAAAATTATGGATTTTGGGGCCTTTGTGGAGATCTTTCCGGGTACAGATGGATTGATTCATATTTCTCAGCTTGACAAGGAAAGGGTCAATAAGGTGACGGATGTGCTCAAGGAAGGGGATGAGGTGCTGGTGAAGGTCCTTGAAATTGATAAGAACGGGCGGATAACCCTTTCCCGCAAAGCCGCGCTCGGTGAGAGCCTGGGTGATGTATCGTAAGACGGTACTGGATAACGGGGTAAGGATTGTTTCTGAGAGGCTGGACCATTTTCGGTCCGTCTCCCTCGGCATATGGGTCAGTGCAGGTTCACGGGATGAGATGGTGGATGAGAACGGCATCTCCCACTTCATCGAACACATGATCTTTAAGGGAACGCGTACCCGTAACAGCCTACAAATTGCCAAGGACCTGGATGCCGTAGGAGGGCTTTCCAATGCCTTTACGGGGACTGAACATACGTGCTTCCATTCGAAAGTGCTGGATAAGCACCTCCTTCTCTTGGCTGATATCCTTTCCGACATCTTCTTAAATTCTATTTTTGATTCCCATGAAATGCAGAGAGAAAGGCAGGTTATCCTTCAGGAGATAAGCTTGTTGGAGGATACGCCTGATGAGCATATCCATGTGCTTCTTAATCGGCTTTTCTGGATGAACCATCCTCTCGGTATGCCTATTCTGGGCACGCCCGACACCGTCTCCGCTATTCGAAAGGAATCAATCCTGGACTACATAGAAAGATTCTACACGCCGGAAAGGATCCTCGTTGCGGCTGCAGGCAACGTGGATCATGATGCCCTGGTGGGACATTTTGGACCCCTTCTTGAACGCTTGCAGCCAACCCACGATGACCCGCCTCGGAACGCGCCGCAGGGCCATGCAGGGGTTTCCTGCCATTACAAAGACTTGGAGCAGGTTCATGTATGCCTGGGGGGCAAGGGGCCCCATATGTCGAGTGATCTGAGATATGCTGCCGGCGTCTTGAATACGATCCTTGGGGGCAACATGAGTTCCCGTCTCTTCCAGGAGATCAGGGAGAAGAGGGGCCTGGCCTATTCTGTCTACTCCTTCATTTCCGCTTACGTGGATGCGGGTCTTTCGGGCGTTTGCTTGGGGACGGACCCTCGTCAGATCAATCGCGCCCTCAAGGTTATCCAGAGAGAGATAAAAAAGATCCAGAAGGGAGGAATATCCAAATCCGATCTTGCCGCAACCCAGGAGCACCTGATCGGGGGGATCTTGCTGAACGCTGAGAATACCGACACCAGGATGATCCGTCTTGCGAAAAATGAATATGTCTTCGGAAGATATATCAGCTACGAAGAGTTGGTTGCCGACCTGGAAAAAGTTACTGTGGATGAAGTGGTTGCGGTTGCAAGGAATGCTTTTGAGAGCGATCAGATTTCCTTGGTCACACTGGGCCCGGTTAGGAAAGAGGATCTCGATTTGAGTTGTATTCAGTTCAGTGATCGCTGATAGCAGAAGTCTTTTAGGCATCTTGCGTTGGTCTAGGCGCTGAAAGAGATTATCTCAGGTGGATTCGTGAACGAAAAAGTTTCCCTTCAGGTGAAAATCGAAGTCAAACGCCTTGAGGGGCAGAAAGACCTTGCCTTACCCGCCTATGAAACAGGAGGGTCTTCAGGCATGGATCTTCGAGCCGCTGTGAAAGAAAAGGTGGTATTGAACCCAGGTGAAATAAAACTCATTCCAACGGGATTGGCCGTAGCGATCCCTCAGGGCTTCGAGGCCCAGATACGCCCCCGAAGCGGGTTAGCCCTTAAACACGGCATCGGAATGGTAAATTCTCCGGGCACCATTGATTCCGATTACAGAGGAGAGATACGCCTTGTTGTGGTTAACTGGGGTCCAAAACCGTTCGAAATAAAGAGGGGGGACCGGATTGCTCAGATGGTTGTAGCCAGTGTGCACAAAGCTGAAATGATTGAGGTGGACAATCTTGAATCCACGCAAAGAGGTGCTGGCGGTTTTGGTCATAGCGGTACCGAATAAAGTGATATCTAAAATCTGCAACCGTTAATCGGAAATATGGATATTTGACGACGCCATGACTCTCTAAGATCTCGAAACGGCTGAAAGAAATGCGTATGGATGGCACTCAAGACCAAGGTTCATGGGCTCCCATTTTCTTGGGTTAGGGTGAAGGATGCGGTTTTCGGTTCTGGCTTCCGGTAGCAGTGGAAATGCTTGTTATGTGGAGACGGCTCAAGCAAGGATTTTGATCGACGCCGGATTGAGTTGTCGGGAGTTGATCAGTCGTCTGAAGCTCATCGAAGTGGACCCTGAAACCCTCGATGCACTCATAATCACGCATGAACATCTGGATCACATCAAAGGAGCAGGGCCACTGTCCAGGCTTCTGGATATTCCTGTCTACATCAACGGTTCTACTTTGAGGAAGGGTATCAGGGTCCTTGGAAATCTCTCCAAACCGGTGACCGTCCGTACAGGTCAAACCTTTGTCATCAATGGTCTCGCTATTGAAACCTTTACCAAATGCCATGACGCGGCTGACCCCATGGGCATTCTCATCGCCTCTGAAGGGGTCAGACTGGGCTTGATCACGGATCTTGGCCGTAGCACAAGATTGGTGGAAGATCGTCTAAGCGGTTGCCATGCCCTCATCCTTGAGTTCAACCACGATGAGAGAATGCTGGAGGAAGGGCCCTATCCTTTAGAAGTCAAGAGAAGGATCAAGGGGCCAGACGGACACCTTTCCAACCAACAGGCCGCCGAGTTGGCAACGGCTGTATGTGATGATAAGCTGGATCTCGTTATGCTGGCGCATCTTAGCGCCCAGAACAATCTCCCGGAGAAGGCGCTTGGGGCTCTCAGCAATGCATTGATGAGAAGCGGGCGGGTCAACACAAGAATCCTGATGAGTCATCAGGAGTATCCAGCGCCCGTGATAACATTGTAAAGGGGCTCGGAACGCCGACAATGATAACATTCGCTCTGGACAGACATTAGATAGATGGCAAGGGTTTCTGAGAAAAGAAGGGAACGAACCCAAAAAACATATCAATGCAGTTGCTGCAGCCAACAACAGCCCTTTTGCTGGACTTGCCCCTGCGGTTTCCAGATCTGCAACACGTGCATGGAAGAAAACCTCTGGGGATTTACATGTAGCGGCGTGAACTGGCAGTGCCCGGATTGCGGTTCATTGAGGCCGTTTTAGCCCCTTTTGCATAACAACGCCTTGAGAAAAACCTTTGCACAAAATATCACGAAAGTACGAAAGGCTTTGGAGAGATTGAATCTTTAGCAGGATCGTACTGATGGATCGCGATATCACCAAAACTGGACATCGGACTGTCGAAGCCCCCGCCCTTCATGTTGTTCTCCACCAGCCTGAAATCCCCTTCAATACAGGAAATATTGCCCGGTTATGTGGGGCTGCGGAAATACGTCTTCATCTGATTCACCCTCTAGGATTCCATGTGGGCGACAAGCATCTCAAAAGGGCGGGGCTGGACTATTGGCGCGAGGTGGATATCATACAGCACAGCAGCTTTGAATCATTTCTTAGAAGCAAGGAGGAGAACGGACGAGGAAAGCTTATCGCCTTCAGCGCTCACGCTCTCCAAGATTATTCCAAGGCAAAGGTGGATCGTGGGGATTGGCTCCTTTTTGGCCGAGAGACGCTTGGACTTCCCCTGGATATTCGGAAAAACTATCCGTGCTACAAGGTTCCTATCTGGGGCAAGGTGCGGAGCCTGAACCTTTCCACCACAGTGGGCATCGTGGTTTACCACTACCTTCATCAGATGGGGCGGTTTTGATGACAGGTCATTTGACCCTAGCCTTAGAAGTTCATGGCTATGGCAGTGTAAGGGCGAGGTTTGTCCACGCCCGGGAATAGAACCAAGGCCCGATTCGTTTTCTCTTTGGATCGGGGCTGGATGAACGATGCGGATGTTTCTGGCATCTCACAACAAGGAGGGAGCATGGAGGTCGCAAAAGAGGAAGGGATTGAAGATTTGCAACGTTTCGCCGTAGAGGTCATTCGACGCTCCGGTGAGCAGGCGCTCGCCTACTACGGCAGGGGAAACCCTCGCGTGAAGTTCGACGAAGTCCTGGTCACTGAGGCGGAGCTCAAGTTGAGAGAGTTTTTTCAGGATGAGCTCTATGCCAATTTTCCCGAACACCGGATCTACTCGAATAACCAAAGGAATGCAGGCTACACCCATGAGGGAAAGAGATACCTGTGGGTCTACGATACGTTGGATGGGGTTGCCAATTTTCAGGCAGGAATTCCCATTTGGGGCATCTCTCTGGCCCTTCTTGAGAATTTCTGGCCCCTCTTGGGTCTGTTTTACATGCCGGTGACCGGCGATCTTTTTCAGGCACAGGCAGGGCAAAAGGCGTTCAGGGGGGAAAAAGAGGTTCGGGTCTCTGTGCAAGAGGATATAAACGACGAGAGCCTCCTTCTTACCTACTCAAGGTTTCATCAACATTACCGTTCAACATTTCCCGGCAAGATACGTGACCTGGGATGCACGGCGGCTCATGTTTGCTATGTCGCCATGGGTCGTGCTGAGGCGGCACTGCTCGCTAACGAGTCCTATGAGGATCTGGCCGCAGTTCGCGTGATTATCAAAGCAGCAAGAGGTCGTATTTACAAGATGGACGGGACCGAGTTATTCCTTAACGAATATTTGGATGGGCAAAGAACAGGCGAGCATCTCCTGGTCGTTGCTCCTGATAAATTCTCACAGGTGCGGGAGTACCTGCAAGGCAGGTCTTAGAGAAGGCATCTGGCCACTGAGAGGATTTTTCATATCCTTGAACCAGGGCAGCCGAACCTAAGCGAGGCCCGCATCATTTTGCCGGCAGGAGGTCATTTCATTGAGTAGAACCATGTTTGACGCGGGACAGCAGGTAGAGGATTACGTCATCAAGAAAAAACTGTCCGAAGGTGGAATGGCGGCGCTGTATTTGGCCCGAGATACGGCCCTGAAAAGAAAGGTGGTCATCAAGGCACTTACCCGCTCTTTCTGGAGAAAGAAGGCATTCAAGAAGCGGTTCATGCGGGAAGCAAGGATACAGGCAAACCTCGATAATCCTCACATCGTTCAAATATTCAGAGCCTTCGATTACGAGGGTGGCCCCTGCCTGGTCATGCAACATGTGATGGGAACTGATTTGGATAAGGTCATAAAAAAGGCGAAGGCCATAAGAGCGGAAAGGCAAGAAAAGGGGGCTTTATCCTTGGAGAGGGCTGTTCACATCTTTCTACAGATCTTGGAAGGGGTGGGTTTTGCCCACAAATACAGGATCATTCATGGGGATATTAAACCGTCCAACATCCTTTTGGATCAGCAGGGCAGGGCCAAAGTCGCAGACTTTGGGCTCGCTTTTTCCTTGCCCTACGGCAAGAAAGGAGAAGAGAAAAAGTTGCCGGTAGGCACGCCCCACTATATGTCCCCCGAGCAGATTCTAAATGAGCCGGTCGATTTCAGAACAGATATCTATTCTCTAGGCGTAACCTTTTTTTGCATGCTGACAGGAGAACTGCCGCTAGGCGACAGAAAGAAAGTGACAGAGTTGCTGGAATACCACCTAGAGGCCTCTCTTGATGAACCAAAGAGCATACTGGATGAATTCAAGGAGATTCGTCCCGCAATAAAAGACGCAATCCTGAAGGCATTGGAAAACGATCCGAACAACAGGCACCAGAGCTGTCTGGAATTCTCCTTAGCAATTAAGGAGGATGTGCCTCTTGAGACATACTCAGAGCTGATGCGGCTCAGCCTTTTGGTCAAAAGTGAGGTGACACTGGCAGAGAGAGTCTATTTGGATGAGATTGCCATAAAAAAGGGGCTGCTCCACAAAGAGGCGGACGGCCTTGAAATGAACATAAGGAATGAGCTAGGACTTCCACCCCTGGATTTCTCGAAAGAATATAAAACAGCCTTCAAGGATCTTTTCATTAAGGGGCGGGACACTGTGGATACGTATCTCGATGCACTGGACCGAACCTACGTGAGAAGGGGAAGGATATCGGAAAGTGAAGCGGGCGTGCTCAGGGAAGCGGTGAGGGGAACAGACCAGCATATCCACAATCCTTGAGGTGCCAAGTGGCGTTTTCATAACCACAAAAACCGCGGCAGAGAGCCCCGTCCGGAAGGGCGGGGGTGCTCAGCCACGACTTCGCCGATGATCTGGGCTTGAGAACCATATCTATTCTGGCAGATTCCAGCCAGGACCTTATCTGCATCATGTATTCTTCCTCCGGTCAGACAAAGCAGGCGTTCAGCCCAGGTCCCTGCATCTCTTGGAGAGCAGAGACAGCAGATCGAGGGCCTTCTCTGCGGAAGCCTCCTGCATAGTCCCCATACCGCAAGCCGGCGTCAGCAAAGAGTGCCTGGCCACCCGTTCAGGGTCAAGTCCCCACTCATGAAAGCGATTCAAAACACCTTGAAGCGTTAAGAAAAGGCTCTCCACAGATGCCTTTCCAGCGGAGACGGTTGTTGGGACGATTCCCCAAGCAATGGTTCCATCCCGGTCGAGAAATTGGCAGAGCTCCTTAGGATAAAGCAAGAAGGTGTCCATGTATGAGAAGGCATCAAAGCTGATGATATCGGGCCCTGTCTCTATGATCATGGGCCAGTCCGTATTTCCGCAACAGTGAATGCCAATCAGCGCATCCGACCTTTTCCGAACATAACCCATGACCTCCTTGATCAGAGTGATGATCTCATGACGTTGTACCGGCGAAAAGGCAGAGCCGTAGCCTGATAGATAAGGCTCGTCCAGAAACATAATCGGTCTTTTTCCCGAGTTGCGCAATTTCCTGACCTGCCAAAGGGCCCGGATAGCCAGGGCCTTGACCAGCGCCTCCAGGAGATCAGGATTATGAAGAAGAGATTTTCCATCGTGATCCGTAATGGCCGCCGCAAAGGTGACGGGCCCCACGCTCTGCCCTTTAATGTATGGCCCATATGCTTCAGGGTTTTCCTGAATCATGGCCACCATTTCATAGAGGCCGGGTGCATATTCTTTGCCCACAGCGAAGCGTTGAATATCTTCTGCCAGAAACTGATCGTAAAAGGCGACAAGAGCAGACTCTATATCACCAGAGGTCAGGACGATAGCCCTCTGCTCCTCTTTGAATTCAATGAAGGGGAGCCCCTGGCTTACTTGGATGCTCAAATCCTCCAAGTGGCTGCGCTGTACAAACTGCGGCCAGAAAGGGATCTCCGGGCAGTTTTCCAGAATATGTCGACAGGTTTTCCGGACATCTTTAAATGGGACGCTCCCTATTCCCGTGGCCGAAAAACCAAACGCATTTCTCATTGCCTTTTCTTCTATGCCCATGAATAGCTCTGTCCCTCTTGTGCTTTCGTCCGAGCACAAAGCGCAAGCAGGAAAATCTGAAGCAAACACCCTGTACGGTGTCAAACAAAGCCGGGTCCCACAGGCCCGGGCTCTTTCCTTCACCTGTTCGTGCGCCTTTGATGTTGCCGGTCAAAATTGTCCTGCCACGTGTCCCTTGCGGCCCGCAAAGATTTCAGGCCGCAGGGCAGGGCCTTAGGCTTGGAGGGGGAAATCAAATTTGCATGAGGAAAAGCACGCTCATTGCTGCCTCAATACCTCATGATCGATAGGTGTCATACATCAAAGTAAGCCGGCAAGCTTCAAGGTCAGAACCGCCCGCCCTCAGGCAGGCACGGAATCTTTTGACATGGCCCGGATATTGGCCAACCACGCCTCCAGGACAGCGATCGTTTTTTCTTTTTTCTGCCTCTCCTTGTCACCTTCCTTATCCCCGGCCAAGGGCTCTGATGACAACATGGCCTTCAATTCCTCGAGGCGCTCGCTCGAAGATTTGTCCTCCGGGTTTTGTGCAAGAACGTTTTCGTATGTGCGGATCGCTTCCCGAATCTGGCCTTGATTGAAATAGATCTCCGCAAGGGTCGAGGTTGAAATCTCGGGCAAGCCCTCCTCCTCGGTGATTTCAGGCACCGGCTCCGCGGTTTCTTCGGCTGGGAAGGGCGTCTCGGTTATACCTTCCTCACCCGCCGGGGGAGATTCGCCAAATGGGACTTCTTTCGGAATTTCCATAGCTTCAAGAAGATCTAACGCCTCCTGGTCATCAGGCCGGTGTGCCAGATAGACTTTCAAAGCCCTGCTCGCCTCTTCGTTCCTTCTTTCTTTGTGATATAGATGCGCCTGGAGTTTGTAAGCGGAGATGAGATCATTGATCTGGGCGGTGACCTTTTCCAGTTCCAGCTCAGCCTGGGATACAAGACCCGTTTCAAAATAGGCCTCGGCCAGTAACTGCCTGAGAGAGATGTCGTGGGGATGAAAGTTCAAGGCCTTGGTGCATTCCTGAATAACCCTCTCCCATTGGCCCTCCTGTTTCAGTTTGGATAGCACGATGGAAAGGGTTCCTGTAGAAGGTCCACGCTCCAGAATTTGACGATAAAGGTCATCTGAGATCGTCATGCTCTTAAGCCCCTCTTTCCTTGAAGTTTTCGCTTCGCTGATTAATCGCAAAGATCCATGACGCCTGAGGTATTGTGGTTCATTGAACTGTGTATATCTCAAAGATCGAACGCCATGCCCTTTATTGGCCGCTTTCCTCCGTTGCTGACGGAGGCTCAGAAAGCGCCTTATCTCTGATGAACCTGTAAAGGATTTCATCTTCTTTTATGAGGCCCAGCTCCCGTCTTCCCAGTGATTCAATGTAGGCCATATCTTCACGAAGGCGCTTAATCTCCTCCAGAAGTTCCTGATTCTCTCGCTCCAGCTTCTGGATCCTTTCCAGGTTTGCCTGCCTTTTCTTCTCCATTCGGTAAAGATGAATGAAGCCGCGCTGTCCGAAGCTGAGCCAGGCCATAATCAGGCCCAGAAACAGAAGAGAAAGCAATGCAAATTTTATAATGCTCTTTTTACTAACATCCAAGGCAAGATGCTCCAGGATGGAGATCAGAGAACCTTTTCGGATTTCCACCGAGCCGCAATGACGATGGAACGAACCCCAGCCGTTTTGGCGACATCCATGGTCTGGACAACGATGCCATGTCTGACATCCTTGTCCGCCTGGAGGACCAGTTGGACCAGATCTTTCTCTTGAACAAGGCTTTTCAGCCTCTCGCCCAGCGCTTTCAACCCGATCTTTTTGCCCTCGAGATAGGACTGCCCCGATCTATCAATGACGACCGTCACCTTGTTTTCCTCTTGGTCGTAAATCATCTTGGCCACCCGGGGCAATCGAATGCGAACCCCTGAAGCGACATCAAAGTGAGAGGTCACCATGAAGAAAATCAAAAGCAGGAACACGATGTCGATGAGTGGTGCGATACCGAGACTCGGCTCTTCTCTTTTGATTGTTTTGAAGCGCATCTTCGGCCACCCAGATGATATTCGTGAAGTTCAACCAGCAACGAACAGCGGCGTTCAGCTCTGGCTGCTGGCATTTTCCATGATTTCGATAATTTTTATGGAATTTTCTTCCATTTCGAAGATAAGCGATTCTGCTTTATCTTTCACGATACGATAGCACACCAGAGTAGGAATCGCCACAGAAAGCCCCGCTGCCGTTGTAATAAGGGCCTCGGCAATGCCGCCGGCCAGGGGGGCCGGATTACCCACGCCCTGAACGGAGATCACATTAAAGGTCTTGATCATGCCTGAGACGGTTCCCAGAAGCCCCAAAAGCGGTGTCAGATTGGCGATC
>JASFTV010000010.1:0-23280 GCA_050050615.1 Desulfobacteraceae bacterium | reverse complement strand
TTCCGCGCGGAAAATTCGAATACATCCAGACACCTTGCTGAATTCTGGATGATTGAGCCGGAGATGGCCTTCTGTGACTTGGACGGTGCGGTCGAACTCGCCGTGGAATTTCTGAAATACCTCTTTCGCTATGTCCTTGAAAACTGCCAGGAGGACATGCGTTTTTTCAATCGCTTCATTGATCCCACAGCCGTTAAGACACTAGAGAAAATGGTATCCCAGGATTTCAAACGGCTCACCTACACAGAGGCTATCAAGATCCTTTCAGAGGCAAAGGAGTCCTTCGAGTTTACCGTCGACTGGGGGAGTGATATTCAGGCCGAACATGAGAGATACCTTTGTGAAAAGGTGTTCAAAGCACCGGTCGTTCTTACAGACTACCCGAGGCAGATAAAACCATTTTACATGAAGGTTAATGAGGACGGAAAGACCGTCCGGGCCATGGATGTCCTTGTTCCTAAGATAGGAGAGATCATTGGGGGCAGCCAGCGGGAGGACGATTATGACATGCTTCTTGAAAGAATGAAGGAGTTAAACATCGACCTTGAGCCCTACTGGTGGTACCTGGAATTAAGAAAGTTCGGTTCTGTTCCCCATTCCGGTTTCGGTCTCGGTTTTGAGCGACTTGTCCAGTTTGTTACCGGCATGTCGAACATCCGTGATGTAATTCCCTTTCCAAGGACCCCGGGGAACGTTAGTTTTTGATCACTGTCCGTGGGGGAAAAATGAGCAGCGCTTTCTTTTTTCACGGAGTTTACAGCCTTTTCACATCGCTTAGCCATCAGAGATGGCTAAACCCACCAGGCAATGACCTTTGAATCGCCCTTCGTTTTCTTTCGTGATGTGACTGATTTCCGTATCCATGTATTTGATGGGGCCAAATGCATCACTCATGTAATATTTCGCTTTCATAATGTCCCCAACTTTCAAGCGCCTCAGTATTTCAGAGTCCTCTCTCACCAATACGAAAATAGAGGCTGGCTCCGGATTCCAAATCCGGAACTGATGAGGGCATTCAACGCCGTCAATGGAAAACTCGACACTCCTATACTGTTCAAATCGTCTCTGTGAATCGGCCCCTTCCTCCCGAGGTTCCTTTTCTGTGATTCGTTGTTTCATTGACTCCCCCTGTCTGGTTTTGGCTTTCTAGGGCGGCCTGCCCTTGCTTGAAGAAAAGAGATTGAAAAGATATCAGTGACTTACAAAGCAAGAAATGTGCCATTCTGAGGATATGTCGGCTCTCATGATATTTATAAGGGCCGATACCGGGCGTTCACATGGATCTTTTGCGCGCCCGATACGCTTTTTGACTTACCGAGAGCTTAAAGGCAAGATCAAAAAAAGCGAAAAAGCCTCGTTTTGTCATATATTTGTGACACGCCCTGTCGATAATTTCATACATGAGCCAGCATCCTTTTCATCTATCACTCCTGAGCGAACCCCAATGTCAGAACAACGGTTCATGGCAATGGTTTCTTATGTCCGAAATGATATAACCAACCAATATCATTGTTCTTTGTTGACATTCTCCGCAACACCTTTCATATAATATCAGAGATGCGGGCAGGAATGGTTTCCAATGGGAAAATGGACAGCCTTTTGGGGAAGCCGGGATCATCGATGAAACCGCTTCCTCGACAGAAATCAGGAAAGGAGGATTTTCATGGATAAAATACTGCGGATCGACATGGGCGCGGAAGGCGGCCCCAAAGCGAGTGAAACCCCGCTTGGGGAATATGCCGGCCTGGGTGGCAGGGCACTCACTTCAGCCATTGTCGCCAAGGAGGTGCCTCCACTGTGCCATGCCCTCGGCGAAGATAATAAGCTGGTCATCGCCCCGGGTTTGCTCAGCGGAACCACGGCGGCCATGTCAGGGAGACTCTCGGTGGGATGTAAAAGCCCTCTCACCGGCGGCATCAAAGAGGCGAATGCCGGAGGCCAGTCGTCTCAAGTTCTCGCCAGGTTAGGGTATGCAGCGATCGTTCTGGAAGGAAAGCCGAAAGACGACACGCTATACAAGGTTTTCGTGAACAAGGACGGGGTTCAAATCATCCCCGACAACAGCCTCAAGATGCTGGGCAACTACGATCTTGTGGATAAACTCAAGGGGGAGTACGGGGATAAGATCGCCATTGTTTCTATTGGGCCGGCAGGCGAGATGAAAATGGCTGCTGCATCGGTCGCCTGCACCGACATGGAAGTGAGGCCCACGCGACATGCCGCACGAGGCGGGGTCGGCGCCGTCATGGGCAGCAAGGGCGTCAAGGCGATTGTGCTCGATGATGCCGGGATGAAGATGCGAAGGCCCAAAGATTCTGAAGCATTTAAGGAGGCCAATAAAAGATGGGTGGAAGGCCTCCGAAAACACCCTTTAACGGGCGAGTCACTTCCGGCTTACGGAACCAATGTATTGACGAACGTCATCAATGAGGCCGGAACTTTTCCGACCCATAACTTCATGTGGGGACGGTTCGAAGGGTGCGACAAAATCAGTGGCGAAACCGAGGCGGAAACAGAGACAGCTCGAGGGGGGCTGGCCACGCATGGCTGTCACCGAGGCTGCGTCATAAAGTGCTCGGGCACTTATGTCAACAAGGACGGCCACTATTTGACCAAGCAGCCTGAGTACGAGACGGTCTGGGCCCATGGTGGAAATTGTGGCATCGATGATCTTGACGCGATTGCGATGCTGGACCGTCTAGATGATGATTACGGCTTGGATACCATCGAGATGGGAGCCACCATTGGGGTGGCCATGGAAGCTGGATTGGCGGAGTTCGGAGATGCAGAAGCTGCCATAAACCTGGTTAAGGAAGTGGGCAAAGGGACTCATCTTGGGCGGATCTTAGGGAGTGGAGCCGCCGTTACAGGCAAAGTGTTCGGCGTTGAAAGGGTGCCGGTAGTCAAAGGCCAGGCCATGCCGGCCTACGATCCTCGCGGAGCGCAGGGCATCGGAGTGACTTACGCCACCAGCACCATGGGGGCTGATCATACCGCCGGGTATGCGATTACGGCGAATATCCTCGACGTCGGTGGAACGGTCGATCCACTGAAGCCCAAGGGCCAGGCGGAGCTTTCGAGAAACCTGCAGATTGCCACAGCTGCCCTTACCGACACCACAGGCATGTGTCTTTTCATCGCCTTTGCTATACTGGACCAAGCCGACACCCTTCAAGCCTTGATAGATATGATCAATGCCTTCCACGGCCAGAGCCTGACCGCTGATGATATGACGGAACTGGGAAAATCCGTTCTCAAAAACGAAAGGGACTTCAATACAAAGGCTGGTTTTACAGCAGAACATGACCGATTGCCTGATTTCTTCAAAAAAGAGCCCCTACCGCCCCACAATATCACGTTCCAGGTAAAGGACGAGGAGCTGGATCAGGTCTTTAACTGGTAGGGAAAGAATTTTGTACCTGAGTCAACGGGGAGATCCACAGTCGGGCTCCCCGTTGTTCTTTTAGCCTCTATGGGTGATCCTGAATCCGAAGGGGAGCTTGCCTTTCTTGAGGGCGGGAACTGAGCCCCTTACGCGAAAAATCGACTCCTCGTGAGGTGGTTGTTATGAACGATGAGGGAGGAAAAAAGAGGAAGGACAATAAAACCTATTCCAAGCTGTCTCTGACTCTGAAGCCCGAACTCATCCCCGGTTTCTTTACATTTCTTCAAAAAGGGCTTGCCATAAAGGCTCGAGTCGGATCCAGTATTAAGGCATTTCTCTGCGATCAACTTGGCTTGAGCGAAGACTACATCGACCAGAGAATCCAGACCTTCTTTTTGGATGGAAAGACCGTCGACGATGTGAATTCAGCCACTGTCAGGGACGGCTCAACGCTGGCTCTTTCTGCAGCCCTGCCAGGCCTTGTCGGGGCGATCTTAAGGAAGGACAGCTATTATAAGGAGATGCGCAGCCAAATCTCCTACAAGGAGGAAGCGGAAAGCATTTCCGCGAGGGAAGGCACGGTTTTTCTGAAACTCTTCAATCTGCTGACCAGAGAGGTGGGCCCGAGCCTTCTAAAACAGGGCGTGTGGATTCAGGGAAAAGACCTGCAAGACTTCTTCAGAAGCCAGCCCGAGCGTTTTTGGGCGGGATGCGGCAAAGCAATGCTCGATGGGGAAGAGATCGATTTAAAGAAACTGCTCGAGCGTGAATGGCCCGAGGATGACGTGTTCATGAAACTAGAGGAATCATAGTTATCCACCCGCAACAGGAGGGAAGATACCCACCCTGTCTCCGTCCTTTAAGACCTGCCCGAGCGCAGCATGGACACCATTGACGAATATGAGCTTGACCTCACTGGTCGGAACTTTCAGATTTTCCAATAGCGATCCGATCGTGGTCCCTTCCTTGATTTCTATTGTCTGATGCGCACCCCTCCTGTCCCCGTGGACAGGCATGTAGCGTGCCAGTGAAGCGTACAGCCTTAATTCTATCTTCATCACTTATCGGTCCTCAATGGACCCCAATTGTGGATGTTCCCTGCGCCATTTTTTCCAATGACTAAGGGGAGCACATACTAAGGGGGTCGTTCGTTACTCGACAATACTCTGCCGTGTTGATGCCTTTTCTTCAGTACCGAGGCTCCCGGGCTGGTCTTTTCCCGCACTCCCCTCGTTTTTGGAGAAGGATGATTCCCCTTACTAATCACAGAGCAAACGCCTGTCAATATGATACGATATTGGGAATTTTTTCTCCAGTGATCAGGACGCGATCCGCCGACCGGGCCTTTAGCCTCTGGAATCCCTTGCATTCTCAAAGGAAAACCACTAAACAAAAGAAATCACAGACCATAAAAACTTCTCAAGAAACGTTGGGGGTAAATATGGCTATTCACAACCGAGTTCAAAACAAGGCGAGAAGCATCAAAGATCCGGCAGGGCGTGAGGTACGAATCCTGGAGGACGCTCAGGCGATCAAACTAGCGGATGCATCCGGTTTTACGGTTCATGATGTTTACAGAGAAAGTCTGAAGGCGGGCGTTTACCCTTACCGCTATATCCGTAACCGCGACATCATCTCGATGGAGGAGCAGCTCAAGTTGGCTGAGTCCAGGGTGGCCGTGATCGGCGTCGGAGGTCTCGGCGGAAACGTGATTCTTTTGCTAGCCCGCCTTGGCATCGGACACCTGGTGGTGGTCGATCGGGACATTTTTGATGAGACCAATCTGAATCGCCAGGCATTGTGCAGCAGAGAAAACCTGGGTCAATCCAAATCCGGCGAAGCCCTCGCATTGGTGGCTCTGATCAATCCGGGCGTGGTGGTTACAGCGCACCAGACGGGCCTTGATGCCGCTAACGGCCCAGATATACTGGCGGGTTGTGATGTGATTGTAGATGCTCTGGACACCGTGTCAGGCAGGCTTATGCTGGAAGAAGTGGCGAAGAGCCTCGAAGTCCCACTCGTGCATGGCGCACTGGCCGGCTTCCAAGGGCAGTTGATGACCATCATGCCCGGCGATGCGGGCCTCAAAAAGATTTATATGCCTGAGGCGACTCCAGAAGATGGTTCCCATCGCCCGGAGGCTGTTCTGGGGGTCCCATCCGTAACGGCTTCCTTCGTGGCAACCCTTCAGGTCATGGAGGTGATCAAAATTCTTCTTGGACGAGGCAAGCCCTTCAGGAACATGATGGTTTATGCCGATCTGGAGGAGGGGGAACTGAATCAGTTCTCTTTTGACCCTCGTTGATTCAAGAAACCAGCCCGGGAGCCTCGGAACCTAAGAAAAGTCCCCCGGTCCCCAATGAACGCGCCACATCCTCTTTTTACCCCCCGGTGTCCAGCAGACGACTTACGGGTAAAGATAAGTTTATGAAAGGGGGACTTTGCTTGAAAAAGGGCTCATACCCTCCAGATGAGGCGCTCAAATAGAAAGTCCGGTTGAAAAGTCCATGTTATTTCAAAACCCAGAGGGAGCCAGGAGATGCAGATCATAAGAAAAAGCTGTGCCCAAGGCGCAAGGGATGCATCGGGAACGGCCGTTATCATTGATGTCTTCAGGGCCTTTTCCTGTGAACCCCTTTTTTTCCATTTCGGTGTCAAAAAGGTCATCCTGGAGGCAGAGCCCGCGAAAGCGATCGCTTTGAAAAGAGAGCATCCAGAGTTCCTGCTTGTGGGCGAGGTGAATGAGATCCCCATAGAAGACGCTGACTTGGGAAACTCGCCATCCGAGATCGTCCTAAAGAGCAAGACTTTCTTCGAGGGAAAGGTGGTGGTACACAGAACCACGGCGGGGGTAACGGGTGCCGCAGCCGCCCTTGAAAACGCAGACGAGGTCCTCCTTTGCAGTTTCTTGACGGCCAAGGCGGTCGCAGCCTACATCCAGGAGAAGAACGCGCATGTGTTGACCCTTGTGGCCATGGGAGAAAGGGCTGAGAAGAAAGCCCCTGAGGATGAGGCGTGTGCCGATTATCTGGAACACCTCCTTACTGGCAAACCCTATGATACCATCGAAGCCCTCAAAGATATCCTCTTCCAGCCTACAGCACAAAAGTTCATTGCGGGAAGTAAGGAATACCTGCCGAGAGAGGACCCCATCTTTTGCCTGCAGCGGGATCTTTTTGATTTCGTTTTGACTGTAAAAAGACAGGGTGATCAGATGGTGGTTGTTAAGATAGGAGATGTGAGCGAGCCATAGGGGCAAGCGCCGAACAGTAGTTTAGTTCATCACTGAAAGGGGTCAATTAGGCCTTTTGGAGTATTGGAGTAGTGGCGTGATGGAGGACTGGAGTATTTCAGACTAAAGATTGTAATCCTTTATCTTGGAAAGGAGCTTGGGGCGGCTAATTTCCAAGATCTTGGCTGCTTGAGAGCGGTTACCCCCGGTAAGCTCGAGGACCTTCTTGATGAGATCGCGTTCCAATACTTTGGAGGCCTTCCGAATGGATAGCGTCCCTTCGGGGATTACAGAGGGAGGTATGCTGTGATCTGAGGTTATTTCGGGCGGGAGTTCCTTCGGTCTAACCCATCGGTCCTTGGCAAGCAAGACAGCCCTCTCCATGACATTTTCCAGCTCTCTGATATTTCCCGGCCATGAATATCCCATCAGGATAGGCGTCGCTTCTGAGGTGAGGCCCTCTACTTCCTTTTGTAGCTTTTTATTAAACTGCTCGATAAAGTATCCAATGAGAAGGGGAATGTCCCCCCGCCTTTCCCTCAGAGGAGGCAGATGAATGGTCATCACGTTAATGCGGTAGAAAAGGTCTTCCCTGAATCTTCCCGCTTCCGTTTCCTTCTGGAGGTCTTTTGAGGTTGCCGCAATAACCCTCACATCAATCCTTTTGGAACCAACCCCGCCCAGTGGTGTTATCTCTTCTTCCTGCAGAACCCGCAACAATTTGACCTGCAAAGAGAGGGGCAGCTCCCCGATCTCATCAAGGAATATAGTGCCTCCGTCCGCCTCTTCAAAATGACCTGGTTTATCTTTAACGGCATCCGTAAATGCCCCGCGCTTATAACCAAACAATTCGCTTTCAAGAAGATTCTCAGGAATGCCGCCACAGTTTATGGAGACCATAGGACCGGAGGTTCTTTTTCCGCTTTGATGAATAGTTCTGGCAATCAAATCCTTGCCGGTGCCACTTTCCCCGGTTATCAGGACTGTGGTCTTGTGGTCGGCCACCTTGCTGACCAGATCAAATACATGGCGCATGGCTTCACTTCGCGCCACGATGTTTCCAAAAGAATATTTTTGCTCTATCTTTCTTATCTTCTGCTGTAAGTTTATGTTCTCGGCCTTGAGTCGCTCCCGCTCCTCCGCTTTCTTTAGTGTTAACAGAACCTCGTCCGTCTTAAAGGGTTTGGAAATGTAATCATAGGCTCCGATTTTCATCGCCTCCAGTGCATCGTCAATGTTTCCGTAAGCGGACATCATGATAAAGGTCTTGTCCGGGTGTCCTTCTCTGGATTTCTTAAGAAAGGTCATGCCGTCCATTCTAGGCATCTTCAGATCACAAAGGATAAAATCAAAATCAGCCTGGTTCATCTTTTCAAGACCTTCGAAGCCATCGGCTGCTGTCTCGGCGACATACCCCTCCTTGTTCAGCATGATCTGAAGCATATGACGCATATTCATTTCATCGTCAATAATGAGAACCCTTTTGTCAGACATGTTCTTTGTCAGTGCTCTCTCTTCTATTTTTCGTCAATAAGAGGAAGGGTAATCACGATCGCCAAACCCTCACCCATAATGCTTTCAGCCCGGATTGTGCCTGCCAACCCTTCCACAATCCTGTAGCATACGGAGAGCCCAAGGCCGGTCCCCTTGCCAGGTTCTTTGGTTGTAAAAAAGGGATCGAAGATTTTCGCAAGTTCCTCCCGGGATATGCCAGGACCGCTATCTGAAAATGTTAAATGAATGAGATCGCCTGAATTCTCACTTTTTATTGTCAATACTTTGCCCAAATCATCCCCCTCGGGCAGGTCTTTTTGGGCAAGGGCATCCGCAGCGTTCATAACAATATTCAAAAAAACCTGTTGTAACTCGTTTGGGTCTGCAAGAACTGCATCATTCACAGCCTTAAGTTCGAGGTCTATTCGAATGTCTTCCATCATAGGTTGTGGGTTCAGCATCTCCACCGTATTCATGATCATTTTGTGCACATGGGTCTCTCGCGCTTTTCCGCTTGAGGGCCGAGAAAAGTCCAGAAGCTGTCTGATAATCTGGTTGATCCGAGTAATTTCAGACTCAATGCGAGCGAGATAATCCTTCTTTTCCTCTTTTGTAATGTCATCCGAATTGAGTAGATCCAAATACCCCAGGATGATACCTATGGGGTTTCCAATTTCGTGTGCAATGCCTGCGGCCAGACGACCGACAGATGCGAATTTCTCTGAGCGGATGATTTCGTCCTGGGCCTGTTGAAGCTCTCTGTTGGCTTTTTCCAGCGAAGAAATGTGGGCTCTCAGTTCTTTCTTGTTTTCATCCAGGCGCCTGAGCATGTTGTTCAGGGAGCGAGAGAGTTCTCCTATCTCATTTTTGGATGCCTCCCCCATGGAAGGCACCATGTAACCCTCCTTGTACTCCCCGGTGAGCTTTAGGAGTTTATGGATCGGTTTGACCACAATCCTTGAGAGAAGAATGACGCCCACGATGACAAGGATAAGCGTATCCAACAGGATATAGAGAAGGATGATCTTTTGTGATTTTCTTAGTGTTTGGTAGATGGGAACAAGAGAGCCGGATACGGTTATGCCGGCGAAAGGCAGACCCTCGAAACGAAGGGGGGACGAAATCCTAAGTTCTTTTTTGCCGAGCCATATGACGCCCCAGGTTGTGCCACTAAAATGATGAGATGATAAGCCGGTTGCCACGGCCTCTCTTGCCAGCGAAAAAGCAAATGCCTCCGCCTCTTTGGGTGAACCTGTAGTAAAGAGTTTCTCTCCTTCAGGGCTGATGATGATGACATCAGAGAAGCCTGCATCGACAAGCAGCTGGGAAACGCCCCCTCTAAAGGGTATGTCTGAATCAATATCTGAGAGTTTCCTTGTCTTTTGTAGAAGAAGATATTCCAAATTGTTCTCAATCGCATTAACCAGCAACCTCCCTTTGTGGATTTTTGCCTGAATGAGGTCTCTTTCTGCAAATTTTGCCATGACCACATTGATGAGGAGCATGGCCGCGATAATCAAGAAGGTCAGTTGCGCCAGTATCCCTGTCCTCAAACTGTACACTGGAAATCTCAAAATATGGCCTCTCTACGCGCCCAAACGGTAGAACCATGATACCAGTTCATAACCGAAAAAGAAATAGATCAAAGCACCCAAAGCCAGGAAAGGGCCAAAGGGTATTCTTGTTCGCATGCCCTGACGGGCGATCAAAAGAGAGCCTCCGCCAATGAGGGTCCCTGTCAGAGAAGAGATGAGCAGGATGAAAGGGAGTGCTTGCCAACCCATCCATGCACCCATCATAGCGAGCAGCTTTATGTCCCCGCCTCCCATACCCTGTCGTCCCGTCAGCCTTTCAAAAAAGGCTGCTACCAGGTACAGGAACCCACCACCCCCAACGATGCCGATCAAGGAATCGGTCCAAGAAATGGGCGTCCATCTCAAAAAAGAGACGGCCAGGCCGGCTAAAATTCCGGGCAGTGAGATAACGTCAGGGATGATCTTGTTATGGAGATCAATGAAGCTTATGGTGACAAGGGATGCTGAAAACATGAGGAATAGGAAATATGGCGGGCTCAGGCCGAACCTGATAAACAGAGCTGCACTTAGCAGGCCGGTCACGCCTTCGACAACCGGATAATGAAATGGAATCCGACTCCCGCAGTGCCTGCATTTACCCAAGAGAAGCATGTAGCTGATCAACGGAATGTTGTCATAAAACCTTATCTTCTCATGGCATTGTGGGCAACTCGATGGGGGATTTACAATCGATTTCTTTAGCGGGATACGATAGATACATACATTCAAAAAGCTCCCCAAGCACAGCCCGAATAAAATAGCGAAAATGACGCTTACAGTGCCCATCATCTTCTCAAGTTCCCGGTCTCCAAAAGGAAATCCTACTCGAAAATTTAGAATATCTTTCTAGTATATCAAAGTTAGCTCATGTCTCACAAGTAAGTCCTTTTTTCCCCACAAAGCTATTCAAAATCGATAGCGTATTGACAACAGAAAAAATATCAGAATATATTTCATCGTTATGATCGTCTCAATTAACCCCCAAAATCCCCAAATGCGCCTGATAAATCGGGTCAGTGAGGTCCTTGAAAAAGGCGGACTGATCGCCTATCCCACCGACACCTTTTACGGGATAGGGTGCGACCTGATGAACAAAAAGGGGATTCGGCTTATACACAAGCTTAAGCATCGCCCACTCAAAAAACCCTTCTCCATCGTTTGCGACAGTCTTAAGGAAATCAGCCGTTATGCAAAGGTCTCCAACTACGGGTACAAAACCATGAAGAGATGTCTCCCGGGACCTTACACATTCATCCTAGAGGCGACTCAACTGGTGCCCAAAATAATGCTGACCAAAAGAAAAACGATAGGAATACGGGTTCCGGATAACAAAATTTGTCTCTCCATTGTAGGGGCTTTAGGCCGACCCATCATAAGCACGAGTGCAGGCTTGGATAACCCTTATTCTATTAAAGAGGCCTATGCGCCACATCTCGATCTCGTGATCGATGGTGGGGTTTTATATCCGGATCCCTCCAGCGTGATATCCTTGATCGGTGATGTTCCAGAGGTCATTCGCGAAGGGAAAGGAGATGTGAGCCACTTCCTGTAGCCCCATCCCTTCAGTAAGAAGGTCCATCCCACCGGTACTCTACACGAGGATGGAGAATATTTCTGAGTGCCTTGTAAAAGGCCTTGGAGGCGTCATGAAGAATTAAGTCCCAGAGATTTACCCGGGTTTTCTTGGGATAGACGAGCTTGACCTCGCCTTCAATCCCAGCCATCCTTTTTGCGAGTTCCACAGCGTCTTCAAAGTTTCCCAATTGATCTACCAGACCCAATTCTTTGGACTGGGCCCCAGAGAGGATTCGGCCGTCCGCGATTTCCTGGACTTCCTCTACGGAAATGTGTCTGCCCATGGCCACGGCATCGACAAACTGTTTCTGAATATCCAAGATCAAGCTTCTGATCAGTTCCTTCTCCCGCTCGGTCATTTTTCTGTGAGGGGACCCAATGTCTTTGAATTCACCACTTTTCAAAACCTCCATGCCTACGCCTATTTTCTTTAGGAGGGCTTCAAGCTGGACAAATTCCATGATGACACCGATACTGCCGGTGAGCGTGCCTGGGTTGGCCACAATCCTGTCGGCAGCGGAGGCGATGTAGTACCCCCCGGAAGCCGCAAGACTGCCCATGGAGGCGATCACCTTCTTGGCGGTTATGGTCTTTCTTACTTCACGGTAGATCTCCTGTGAGGGAGCAACCCCTCCGCCAGGCGAGTTAACCCTCAAAATGATCGCCTTGATTCGGTTGTCTTTCTTGAAATTGACCAGTTGTGAGACAATGGGTTGAGAATCCGTGATTGTGCCTTCGATGGGAATGACCCCTATGCGGTCGCGGAATGAAAAACTTGGAGACGGGCCAGAGATGGAGAAAACAAAGGTCAAGACCATGCCCAAAAAAAGGACGATGGCTCCAAGTATGACAAGAACGGTTAGTATGGGACGTCTTTTCCCTGACATATTTTGCAGTGTTCCGAGGGTGCGGCTATCAACCGGATAGGCGGAGCCTGTTTGGGCGCTCGGACATATGCCCGGCTGCTAAACGGTTTCTGTCTTGTCGGCCTGTTCTTCTTCCGAACCGTTTTCGGGTGAACCACCCGCATCTTCTGGTTCTTTCCCCGATTCTCCAGCTTTCTGCTCTGCAGCGTGGTCCTCTAGTTCCAACATGCCTTTTTTCAGTATTTCTCCTAAGTTTGAAGTAATCCCGTCGCGGCTCTCCATGTAACTCCTATAGATTTCTCTTTCCTCGCTTTCCTCCAGTTTCCTGATCGACAGGCCGATCTTTTTGTCTATCCGTGAAACGTTAATCACCTTAGCCTGAATGACATCATCCACGTTGAATCTGCTCAGGGGATTGCCGCCTTTCTCTTTCGTGAGCTCAGAGACGTGAATGAGCCCTTCTATTCCCTCTTCAAGCTCTACAAAAACCCCAAAATCTGTCACATTCGTCACAGTACCGGTAACCCGAGAGCCAGGGGGGTACTTGTTGGGAACCTCATCCCAAGGATCGGGCGCGAGTTGTTTGATTCCGAGTGAAAAACGCTCATTTTCCTTATCAATGTTCAGGACCACTGCCTGTACTTCCTGCCCTTTCTTGTAAAGCTCCGAAGGGTGCTTGACGCGCTTTGTCCAAGAGATGTCCGAAATGTGAACGAGGCCGTCTATTCCCTCATCAATACCGATGAATATACCAAAATCGGTGATATTCTTAATTCTCCCTTCTATGGTGGTGCCAACTGGATATCTCTCTCCAATAATGTCCCAAGGGTTTGGTTCAACCTGTTTGAGGCCCAATGAGATACGTTTGTTAGCCGAATCGATATTCAGAACCATGGCCTCCACATGGTCAGCAACTTTCACCACCTGTGAGGGATGCCTGATCTTTCTGGTCCATGACATTTCTGAGACGTGGATCAAGCCCTCGATCCCCTCCTCTACCTCCACGAAAGCCCCATAATCGGCCAAACTCACGACTCGGCCCTTAATCTTGGCACCCACAGGATATTTCTCATCAGCCTTTGTCCACGGGTCTGACTTGAGCTGTTTGAGGCCAAGAGAAACCCTTCCCGTCTCCTCGTCATAGTTCAGCACTTTGACGGTGATCGGATCTCCCACTTTATACAGCTCTGAGGGATGCCCTACCCGCCCCCAGGACATATCCGTGATGTGCAGCAGACCATCGATGCCACCCAAATCAATGAATAGGCCATATTCCGTAATATTTTTAACGGTGCCGTCCATAATAGCGCCATTCTCCAATTTCTCGAGAGTCGATTGTCTCAGTACCGAGCGCTCAGCCTCAAGGATGGCCCTGCGGGACAGAACGATATTCGATCGACGCTTATTGTATTTCAGGATCTTGAAATCGTAAACACTACCTATGTAGGCATCAAAGTCTTTGATCGGTTTCAGACTAATTTGTGAACCAGGTAAGAATGCCGGTAGACCGATATCTACGGACATACCGCCTTTCACACGGGATATGATCTTACCCTTTATCGTGCCTCCCTTTTCATAGATCTCCTTGATCTCATCCCATATCTTTATTTTGGCGGCCTTATCCTTCGAAAGGAGAATGATCCCTTCATCATCCTCTCTTCTTTCAAGGAGAACGTCCAATTCATCACCGATGCGGGCATTAACATTTCCTTCCGAGTCGGCGAATTCACTGATCGGGATCATGCCTTCAGATTTGTAACCGATATCGACTAAAACATACTCTTTATCGATCTGAACAATCTCTCCCTTTACCACCCCGCCTTCCTGGATGCTTTTCAGGCTTTCTTCATAAAGCTCCGTGAAGTCCTTGCCTTCTTGTTCCCCTTTGACCTCTCCTCCTTTTACAGCATCCACTTTGGCTTCGGCGTTATCCTGACCCTCTTTCAAAATGTCATGATCCGTCTTGTTCTCAGCTTTGGCATTCTCATCTGTTTTGTCTGTTTGATTCTCCATTAAGTTAACGACCCCCTCATTGTTTTATGCCTCCGGCCAACAGACTTAAATCTATTCCACTATCAAACATTAGAACAAACATCAACCATTTATTTAATCATAATTTTTTCCTGCTGTCTCCGACATAGACCCGCTGCGGACATCAAACCGTTCGGGTCCTCCCATCCTTGATTTCCGTCAATACTATTTCAACGACTTGATCCGGACTTAATGCACTGGTATCAATAACTTTCGCATCTTCAGCAATCAAAAGAGGGGCTATGGCGCGGTTTGC
This sequence comes from Desulfobacteraceae bacterium, assembly GCA_050050615.1. Taxonomy (GTDB): domain Bacteria; phylum Desulfobacterota; class DSM-4660; order Desulfatiglandales; family HGW-15; genus JASFTV01. Next base: position 8,867 of record JASFTV010000010.1, on the reverse strand, counting down.
GTCTTGATCATCCCTTTTCCTCAGTTCTATCTCAACCTCTGCCCTAGATACAGATTCACCTCTGTTCATCCTTTCCAGGTATCTTCTTTCGGCTCTCACCTCAGCTAAGGCGGTCATGAAAAACTTATGATCCGCGTCTGGAAAAACCACGGTCCCCATGTCTCTCCCTTCGGCCACCACACCGCCTTCCCGACCTATTTTTCTCTGAAGCTCTGTCATGGCCTCTCTGACCTCTTTCACAGCCGATATCCTGGAAGAAAGCATATCCATTTCAGGGCTTCTTATGGCCAAGGAAATATCCTTGTTTCCAATAAATAATCTGTTTTCCTCTCCCACGGTCTTAAAATGGAGGTCCAAGTTCCTGCACAGTTCTGCCAATCTCTCTGTATCGTCGATATCAATCCCCTCTCTCTTGGCCTGGAGCGCGACAGCACGGTACATAGCCCCCGTGTCCAAGTAAAAGATCTGTAACTTTTTCGCAAGGAGGCGGCTGACAGTGCTTTTCCCGGCACCAGCAGGACCATCAACGGTTATGATTTTTCTCATGCGCTCCGCCGGGTCTCTCAAATATTCATCTCCTGTGACCCTGAATGCCTTTCCCCAACCTGTCCGTTCTGCTATTGCCCGAGGTTAGGTTCGAATTTTTTCGCTCAGGATTTTTCTCAGGGTCTCGATAAATCTCCTGTTTTCTTCGGGCAAGCCCACATTGATCCTGATGTAATCCTCCAATCCATAGGCATCCATAGAACGGACAATGACCCCCTCTCTAAGCATCAATTCGTATGCTTTTCTGGCACCCAAAGGTACCCGGATTAAAAAGAAATTGGTTTGAGTCGGGATGTATTCAAGCCCGAGGAGGTCGAGTTCATGATAGAGGTACGAGAGCCCCTCCGTGACCGTCCGCAAGGTACGGGATACAAATTCCTTATCATCAAGCGCCGCTGTCGCCGCCATCTGAGCTAGGTTATTGACGTTGAATGGCTGCCTCACACGATTCATGTAATCTACGAGCTTCTCTGAGGCGAATCCATAACCAATTCGCAGACCCGCCAGGCCGTATAGCTTCGAAAATGTCCTCAACACCACCATCAGTGGGTATTGACACAGAAGATCAAGCCCTCTAACCACTGAAGGATCTGAAACAAAATCTATGTACGCTTCGTCGAAAACAACAATGACATCTTGAGGGATGGATTTTAGAAAGGCGATCGTCTCATCTTTCAGAAGAGCAGATCCTGTGGGGTTATTGGGATTATTGATAAATACAATCTTCGTCTCAGGGGTAATGGCCTCTGAAAGGCAAGCAAGATCCAGTCTGAAGTGAGACAACGGAACAGAAATCATCTTACCTCCAGCCGCAGTGACCATCTTCTCATAGATAAGAAAGGTCGGGAATGCTTGAATGGCGTATTCTCCGGGCATTAAGAAGGTTCTGATGATCAATTCAATCAACTCGTTGGAGCCATTCCCGATCATGATTTGTTCTTGTGGGAGGCCAAAGATGGCACTCAGTTTTGATTTGAGGTAATACCCACTGCCGTCAGGATAGCGATGAATGTTATCCACATGTTTCAGAATGGCTTGAACAGCAAGAGGGGAAGGTCCGAGCGGATTTTCATTGGAGGCTAACTTAGTGGACCCTTTGATCCCCAACTCCCTTTCCAAATCCTCTACTGGCTTTCCTGGAGGGTAGGGAATAAGGTTTTCGATACCCGGACTGGTCAATTTTTTCATATAAGCCCTCTCAAAGGGAATGCTCTGGGGTTCATAGACCAATGACCCGGCTTTTATACCAGGATCCAGGAAATATCAAGGGCCTTGGCAGTGTTTGTCTGCAACCAGGGCTTCTTGACCCCCTCTCTTTACAGCAGGCTTTCAACCTGAGACGACGTCTTGCCAGAGTGACAGGAAACCCAAGTAATTTTTTTATCACGGATGTCTGCTTCCGCTTGGCCCAGGAAACCCGGACATTACCTCTGTCGTAGACCTAGACCCAGAAGTTTTTCGGGGACTTATGACAATTATCCTAATAATTTTAGACACCTATATATACTTGGAAAAGCCTGTCTTTGGGGTTACCCGTGATGATATGCCGGAAAATACCGCCCTTTCCCATGGTTCGGATCATTTTGGCAGCCTCTTGGATTTCCTCCTTCATAGCCATGTTTGAGATTAGTACTTGACTTAACAGACTGAATTCATTATCTTCACTCCCGATACATGCTCTTTGCAAGGGCAGGTTTGCTGCCTTAAAGGTTGAGGAAGACATAATGACAATCATTTTCAAGAGAGAAGGCCTATGAACAAATCCCAACTGATAGAGGGCCTTGCCAAGGCTGAAAACCTCGCTTTGAAAAAGGCCGAAGAGGTTGTGAACACGGTCTTCGGTGACATGGAAAGCGCGCTGACCAACGGGGAAAGAGTCGAAATCAGAGGTTTTGGCAGCTTCAAGATCAAGAACTACGAAGGCTACCAGGGAAGAAATCCCAAAACTGGCGAGATTATCAACGTCTCCTCAAAAAAGCTTCCTTTCTTTAAGGTTGGGAAGGAACTTAAGGATCGAGTTGATATCTAGAGGTGCCTGAGCTTCAGCCTTGGTCGTGCTAGATGGGGAGCTAGCGGTGCCCTGTAGCCCGAAATCCGCTTATGCGGGATCGAAACGCCTTCGTGAGAACCGCCCTCGGTATTGCCCCTAGTCGCTTTTTGTTGATGAGGTGGACCTCACGTGACGGACGCTTACAAACCCCGTCAGATCCGGAAGGAAGCAGCGGTAAGTAAGGCAGTCTGTGTCGTGATGTTATCTACTTTTTTTCACAGGGTGATGAAGACTTACCGTTGAAGGTTCGAACAAGGATGCACGACCAGGGCCCTTTTTATCTCCCGCCAAAAAAGTTCACACGAGACGCCATTTTTCCGAGACATAAATAACTGCTCTGAACCTATGTTGGTGAAAATCGCCCCTATTTCTGCTACCCTTGATGATTCAGTCTCTTCATTTGAGACCAACCTGCCAAATGAAGTCCCTTATTTTCAATTCCCCGAACTTTCCCAGTATGACCGGTTGACACACGCCGTCTTTACCCGGCGGGGAGGTGTCAGTGAATCGCCCTTTGGGACCCTGAACACCAGTCTCTCCAATGGTGACAAAGCACATAGGGTCAGAACCAATCTCAAGATTGTCCAAGAAGCCATTGGCGCCAAGCATTTGAAATCTATGAATCAGGCTCATGGAAAGGATATCTTTGTTTTGCGCAGAGACCCTTCTCAAGCTCTTGATAAGCCCGCCAATGCTGATGCGATTATCACCGATTTGACAAATGTGGCCCTTATGGTGAAGCAAGCAGATTGCCAAGCTGTAATCCTGTTTGACCCTGCTAAGGGGGTGATATCCAATGTCCATTGTGGGTGGAGAGGGAACACTTATGATTTTCTGGGCACTGTTGTAATGCGATTGAAAGTTGATTTTGGATGCAACCCCTCGGACCTTAGGGCTGCCATAGGGCCTTCACTAGGTCCCTGTTGCGCCGAGTTTATCACCCATGAACAGATATTCCCCGATGCCTTCAGACGTTTTATGGTGCGAAAGAATTACTTTGATCTGTGGCGGATCAGTCGCTGGCAGCTTATGGAGGCGGGTCTCAAGAAAGCGCACATTGAACTTGCGGGCATCTGCACCCGATGCAGAACGGACCTTTTCTTTTCTTACAGGGCCGAAGGTGTGACCGGGCGATTTGCCACGGTGCTCATGTTAGAATAGATTGGAAATGAAACGATGAAGATCTTACCGAATGAAATAGCGTTCGACATTGATGGTGTTTTTGCAGATACGTTTCGGGTTTTCGTGGAAAAAGCTAGAGAAGAATATGGTTATCAGTTCGATTACGAGGATATCACTGAGTATGATTTCACCACAGTAGTCGATATTGATCAAAATGCTAGAGAGGCCATCATCCATTCGTTGATTGCTTATCCCATTAGAAGCGGAATAAAGCCCATTGCTGGTGCGGTAGAATTCCTAACTAGGCTTTCACTGGTTGGGCCATTAGTCTTTGTCACGGCCCGGCCGGATCGGGATCCCATTCTGGGATGGATTCAACATCAGCTTCCCCAGGTTGACGGGGATCTCATTCACCTCGAGGTAACGCATACCTATCAGAACAAGCCATCCATCCTTCAGGATAAGGGTGTCAGGTACTTCGTTGAGGATCGACTTGAGACCTGTTACCTCCTTCAGGAATATGCCATCACGCCGATCGTTTTCGATCAGCCCTGGAATAGAAAGAACCACCCATTTCTGGTCGTCAAAAACTGGGAAGACATATCCGTTATGATAGGTTGGTGAAAGGCGAAAAAGTCATCATCTTCTGGCAACACTTTTGAACGTTACTCGTCTTTTGAAGCTTGCCAATCCCTTCACAGACAAATCGATTCTCATGAGCCCTCCTTACTTGTTGACAAACCTGAGAAAAGATATATCATCTAACGCCAAATCGACTGTTTTTTTCCAGGAGGTTAGCTATGCCCGTCTATGATTTCAGATGTGAAAAATGCAAGAAGAAGTTTACCTTGAGCATCACCATCTCAGAATATGAGAGAACAAAATTCAGATGCCCAAAATGTAAGAGTACCAGGGTCAAACAATTGATAACCCCCTTTCAGGTTCAAACCTCCAAAAAGAGCTAATTTTGACGATGGAATGTCCGCACTGCCAAAAAGAGATTCCTGGTAAGGTGTGCCCCCACTGCCAAACGGTGGTCCCCACGGAAAGCCTTTTCTGTATGGGCTGTGGCGAGCCGTTTGAAAATGACCGAGAAGAAGAGATCGACCGGGAGAATGGCTTCGACCTTGAAGACCGGATCCTTTGCCCGGACGGGACGTGTACCGGCATTATTATCGATGGCAAATGCAGTGAATGCGGAAAACCTCACGAGGGAACTGAGTCGCAAGAATCATAAAGGCAACAGGTACAAATATTCGTGTATGAACTGAGAATCATCTCCCATTTGGCCGCTGCCCATCAATTAAGAGATTTCCACGGCCAGTGCGAAAATCTGCACGGCCACAACTGGAAGATTGAAGTCTACGTCACGGGCAAGGATTTGGGGGAGAACGGCATCCTCATAGATTTCAAGTGGATCAAGAAAGCCACACAAGAGGCGGTCCGTGAGCTGGATCACCGGTTCTTGAATGAGTTGGAATACTTCAAGGATGTCAATCCATCCTCTGAAAATATCGCCCGCTTTATCTATGAATCCCTCAGTCGGGTTCTCAATAGCGACAGTGTTAAGGTAAGCAGGGTGACGGCGTGGGAATCTGATTCAGCGTGTGCCACCTATATGGAACTCTGACTTGACCGCGCAACATTCTCGACTCAATGAAAATACTCGCCTTCATACCCGTAAGGTACGATTCGAAGCGTTTTCCGGGGAAGCCTCTGGCCCTGATCGCAGGCAGGCCTATGGTTCAGCATGTTTACCAGTGTGCGCTTTCATGCCCTGATATATCGGATGTATTTGTGGCTACGGATGACCAAAGAATCCTTCGATGCGTTCGTGATTTCGGCGGCAAGGCGATCATGACTCAGAAAAAGCACCCCACAGGCACAGACCGCATTGCCGAAGCTGCCCAAACACTCTCCCCGGAAAAGGATGAACTGATCGTCAATATCCAGGGAGACCAGCCGATATTTCAGCCCGCTGTTATTTCTGACCTGATCAAGCCCCTGATGCAAGAGCCCGATCTTCCTATGAGCACGGTGAAATTCAGAATCACTGATGAACAGGAGGTGGAGAACCCAAACCACGTGAAGGTGGTGACCGACAAAGAGGGATTTGCCCTCTTTTTTTCCCGCTCTTCCATTCCTTTTTTCCGTGAAGCCAAATCCGAAAAGGTTCACTACAAACATCTCGGATTCTATGGTTACCGCCTGGCGTTCCTGAGAAAATTTGCGTCTCTACCGGTGGGGCAGCTCGAATCTGCGGAGAAACTGGAACAGCTAAGGGCCCTTGAAAACGGCTTCAAGATAAAGGTTGTAGAAACAGCCTTTGACTCTATCGAGGTGGACACACCCAGGGATATCAAAAAAGTGGAACAAATGATCGCTGGACACAGCACTGGCAGGGCATGAGAAACCTTTGGAAACTCAGATCGCCCTCCCCTCATGCGTCAACACTCGCCCGTGAAACCGGTCTTTCCCTTCTCGAAGCGCAACTCCTTATCCATCGGGGCGTCTCAGAGAGGAATAGTGTCGCCACCTTCCTATCACCAAGACTCTCCAATCTCATAGATCCTATGCTTTTGAAAGATATGGACGCAGCCGTCGATTTGATCGTCCGGGCCCTGGAGGAGCGGGAACATATCACGGTTTACGGGGACTACGATGCGGACGGTCTTACGGCTACGGCCCTGCTATTGAATTTCTTCTCAGATCTGGGCATACCGGCATCCTTTTACATTCCGAACCGTTTCACCGAGGGGTATGGGCTCAACCTGGATGCTGTGAAAAAGATAGCGAAACGTCAGGGGGGAGTCATCATCACCGTGGACTGCGGCACGGCGAATCACAACGAAATAGCGCAGGCCCAAGCATTGGGTATGAGGGTGGTGGTTACGGATCATCACCAGGTGCCGGAAGACTTCTCACCCCTATGCCCCGTGGTCAACCCCCATCGCCCCGATTCAGCATTTCCTTTTCAGCACCTGGCGGGTGTGGGTGTGGCATTTTTCCTCGCTATCACCATTAGAGCAGCATTGCGCGAAAAGGGCTGGTTCAAAAATAGGCCTGAGACTGACCTGAGAGATTATCTAGATCTTGTCACCCTAGGAACAGTGGCTGACATGGTTCCGCTCCTTGACCAGAACAGGATACTGGTCAAGACAGGTTTAGAAAGAATCCACCGCACGCTTTGCCCGGGGATTTATGCCTTGCAGCAAGATGCCGATATTGGACCCTCACCGATCACGCCGTACGATGTAGCCTTTAAACTAGCGCCGCGCCTCAATGCCTCCGGTCGACTGGGGGATGCCGAGACAGGGATCTTGGCCCTCACCACGAATCAACCTGACCTTGCCAAGGATCTCGCAGGGCAGCTGAGCGCCATGAACAGCGAGCGCCAAAGCATTGAGCGGCATATTCTTGAAGAAATCGAAGAGATCATTGCCTCCATGGACGGTTTGAAAAATCGGAGGACCCTGATCTTTTCCGGAAAGGGTTGGCATCGGGGGGTTCTGGGTATCGTGGCCTCCAGGCTCGTAGATAAACATCACAGACCAGCCCTGGTATTGGATGTTCAGGACGGCGCGGCCACCGGTTCAGGAAGGAGTATCCCCGGCTTTAACCTCTATCAAGCCCTAACCAGGCTTGAACATCTCTTTGAAAGATTCGGGGGCCACTACCATGCCGTCGGTTTCAGCATGAAAGCGTCCAATGTCGAAACCTTGGCCAGGGAACTGGAAACATTCGCCCAGGATCAGTTAAGCGACGATGACATGGTCCCCGCCTTAGAGATTGATGCTCAAATCACGCTTCCGGAGCTCTTCCGGGATCGTGTGAGCGGTCTTGAGGCTATGTCGCCGTTCGGACCCGGAAATCCCGAGCCCCTCCTTTATGCGCATGCCTTGCAGGTTATTGAGTCCAGGATCGTTGGAGAAAACCACCTGAAGCTGAGGGTTCAACAAGAAAGCAGTCTCATGGAGGCGATCGGCTTTGACCTCGGGGGAAAACATTCCCTTGAGAATCAGACCATTGATATGGTTTTCGTTCCTGAGATCAACCGGTGGCAGGGATATGAAAAGGTTCAGCTCAGGATCATTGATTTGGAGAAAAGCGGTCAGCCTTTAAGGGCTTTAGGCGGATAGTAAGTCAATGATCGGGTCAAGGTGTGAAACGGGTAGGCTTTGCCCTCTGAGCCAATATGAGCCATGCTCATGGGCAGGTTATTCCTTGAAAATCCGGGCAGCAGCGTCAATATCTTCAGGCGAGAATACAAAAAGGGATTTTTTCTCCCGAGGTCGGGCCGACCCGTACACATAATTGATATTGATGCCCTCTTCCCCGAACTTCCTGGCCATCTCTGACAGGGTGCCGGGCCTGTTTTCGAGTTCCAGAGCAATGACAGGCATGATATCAAACACATACCCCTCTTTGGACAAGAGATCGATCGCCTTATCGGTCTTGTTAACCAGCAGCCGAATGAGCGCGTGATCGGCCGAGTCCTTCTTCATGGACCCGTAGGAGGCGGCCGGTGCAACTCTCTTCAACGATTTTCCTCGGGCCTTAAAAAGCTCCTGGACATAGGCAGAGGCATCCTGGATGGTGAGTGCGTCAATATTGACGCCCTCATCAGCCAGCAAGCTCGCCAGTTTTCCGAGTTCACCTGGAACATTTTCCAGAAAAAGCTGTATCTCTGTCCTGACCATATTCCCACTCCTGCTTCAATAGTGAAGCTCCCCGCGCCAAGGCGCGGAGCATCTTCACAACCGGAAAATGCCTCGCATTTTCCGGAATGCCGCCATCGGCGGCTTCAGAGCGAAATGGGTTTAACCCATTTTGCGTTTTAAAAACCGCGGGGGCAAGCGTCCTGCACCCCCACAAAAACGACGCGCCATTCACCCCCGCCCTTCCGGACGGGCCTCTCTGCCGCGGTTTTTGTAGAGCCAACGCCTTGTGAGGCTATCGCTTGGTATCGTATCCTTTGAAGAATCTCAAGAAATCCGAATCCGTGGAAAGAACCAATGAACTCTCTTTGTCCATGGTGTCTTTGTAGATCTCCAGGGTCTGGAGAAAGGAGTAGAACTCGGGATCCCTGCCGAACGACTCAGCATAGATTCGTGTGGACTCGGCATCCGCCTTCCCCTTGATCTCCTGC